>CADBOI010000211.1 GCA_902796335.1 uncultured Spirochaetales bacterium | reverse complement strand
GGTTTCAAAAGTAACATAAGTGCAGTTATAATAGGACTTGTTGAGGGGTGTGTCTGATGAAAAGATTCCTGCCGCTGTTTCTCGTCTTTTTCCTGATCGTCTCCTGTGCCGGATTCCAGGGCAACCGCCAGCCGGATGAAAATCCGTTCGCCACAGGAAAGCCATGGATATGCAGCAGTGTCGACGGAGTTGTGACTGAGTCCACCCCTACAAACATCAAGGACGATTTCGCACTCTACACCGGTAAGGACTGGATTCTGGAAAACTCGCTCAAAGAAGGCGAATTTGCAATCGGACCAATGTTTGATATCACATACCTGCGCGATAATGATCTGGTGCAGATTCTGTCCACGGCGGCACCCGAGAATGATCAAGAGAAACTTGCGTTGGATCTTTTCGAACTTATGTGTGATTGGGACAAACGCAACGAAATCGGAGTGGCTCCACTGAAAGCGATCGTTGATCAAGTGGAGCAGATCGACAGTCTGGAAAAACTTTCCGAATATTTCATCAATACCCCGTTCACCAGACAGTTGTTAACTCTGTTCTGTACGGAAGTGACCATCTCGGACGAAGACAATACAAAATATGATTTATACATCGACTTTCCGTATCTTACATTGGGGGATTCTTCGGAATACTCCGAGTTGAGCGACTTAGGAAAGGTCTATGATAAGGCCTTCTCCACCCTCTCCAGGAAACTTCTGATGAAACTCGGATACACAGAGGAGGAAGCTGAAGAAAAGTATGCGAACTGTCAGGCATTCGAAAGACTCATAGCTCCTTCCGTCCTTCCGAGAGGATCGGCATACGCGGATGACTATATCATAACCAAAGACCAGATTACTACCCTTTGCGGGGATTACCCGGTTATGCAGATTCTGGAAAAAAGTGCCGGCTTCTCAGACCTGGAATACATCGTATGTGTATATGGGAAGGCTTTTCCGGCGAAGCTTGGCGAGATTTATACAGAGAAAAACCTCCAACTGATCAAGGACTACCTGATTGTCCAGGGCAGCATGGGAGACTCCTTGTATTTTGACAGGGACTGCTACAATTGGAATATTGAAAGCACCGCCATGCTTAACGGAGGGGAACCTGATTATTCTTATGAACCGGTATTTGCAAGTTTTATAACCAACCATCTAGCATGGCCCGTTTCCCGGCTGTACTGCAGATTGAAATCATCCAAACAAGACAAGGAAAGAATCAGTGAGCTTGTCGAAAAGATTCAGAAGACATATGAGGAAATCATAAACGAGGCTTCGTTTCTTTCCTCCGACACAAAACAGAAGGCCATAGAAAAGCTCAGATTAATAGACAAGAAGATTCTTTTTCCTAACGATAATGAATGGGATCTCTATGCCAGGAATGGACTTCAGATCAAATCATCAGAAGACGGAGGTTCCCTGTACGAGGCGATTTCAACAATCAGAGAATATGAGATTGGTTTGACAAATCAAAAGTTCAAAAGCGAGGTCGACCGTTCCCTCTGGATTATAGAACCTACCACCGACAACTGTTATTACATACCAGGAATGAATTCGATCTATATCACAGCGTGCTTTGCCCAGGGAGAAATGTACAACAGCTCCATGAGCGATGAAGAACTTCTCAGCTCATTGGGCATGTGCATCGCACATGAGATTTCACATGCCTTCGATCCCATAGGTGCACAGTACGATAAGGACGGAAATCATTCCCAGTGGTGGACTCAGGAGGAAGTCGATGAGCTCAACCGGATGAATGAAAGGATCGCCGATTATCTGAGTTCCATCACAATCTGGGGCGACGTGCATCTGAACGGGGACATTGCATCCGGGGAAGAGTGTGCGGACATGGGAGCCATGAAATGCATTCTCAGAATTGCATCTAAAATCAAGGACTTCGACTATGATGCCTTCTTCAAGTACTTTGCGCATAAATGGTCTTCAATAGTCACACCTGAACTGATAATGTTTTATCTTTCAGACCCGCATGTACCGGGATATGCAAGGATAAACACGATTCTTCAGCAGTTCGACGAGTTCCTTGATTTCTACGACATAAATCCGGGAGACGGCATGTATCTTGCCCCTGAGGACCGCATCAAGATCTGGTAGAGATTGCAGAAACGAAGGGGCGGCCGGGCATGCCGTTCAATCACAGGCTCCGTCAGGCTTCTGCAAGAAAACCACTGATCAGCTGCTCCAGTTGCGGGCAGTTGTCAGGGTCGATCCAGACGACATCTGAGAAGCTTCTGAAGAAAGTCATCTGACGCTTGGCATAGTGGACCGAATCAGAGACAATCTTCTGCTTTATCTCATCCAGCTCTTTTTGAGAGAGGTTGTCCAGGTTGCGGATGGCGGTCTGCCTGTCATCGGTGTATACCCTTTCCATGAACTCGCTGTAGCCTATGCCCTGCATGCTCTGCCATGACGGGTTGGCACCATTTTCCAGAAGCCCTCTGATCTCCCCCACCAGGCCTTGGGCGAACATGATGTCCACGCGCTCCCTGATCCTGTTCTTGAGCTCCTGTCTTTCCCTTGTAAGCCCTATGGACAGCACCTGCATGTCGTTTCTTGGATTTGTCGGAAGAGCGAAGCTTGAAAGAGGCTTCCCGCAGGATCGGTAGACCTCGATGGCACGTGAGATGCGGTAGCTGTCGTTGGGATTGATCCTATCCGCAGAGACAGGATCCACAATCTTCAGATAGTCATGGGCCCTCTGAAGGCCCTGGTCCCTTATGAACAGGGCAACGTCCTGCCGGATTCCGGGATCCGACTGCGGAGCCTCGGAAAGACCGTAGAGAAAGTGTTTGAAGTAATAGGCGGTGCCGCCGGAGATCACGGGGATCTTTCCCCTCTGCCAGATGTCGTGGCAGGCTATGTCGGCAAGATGGATGAAGTCGGCGACGTTGTAGGTCTCCCACGGCTCAAGAATGTCTATAAGATGGTGGGGAATCCTGTCGGTCTCGTCCTTCCCTGCCTTTGCCGAACCGATGTCCAGACCCTTGTAGACCTGCACGGAATCGGCGTTGACTACTTCTCCTATGCCGGAGAAAAAATCAGACAGCAGTCGGGTCTTGCCCACTGCTGTCGGACCGAAGAGGAAAATGGCTTTGTTGCCTTTGTTCTTCTCTGGACTCACGTCTCTACTGGAGTGTACTCTATCTCGTCGTTGAGGACCTTGGAGAGGACGGATGAGACTACCTTGTCGTGGTTGTTC
>CADBOI010000210.1 GCA_902796335.1 uncultured Spirochaetales bacterium | reverse complement strand
TAATTTGTTCGAGTAGATAGAGATGAAGATTAGCGAATTTACATTTGATCTTCCACAGGAGCTGATTGCACAGACCCCCGCCCAGAGACGGGGCGACGACAGGCTTCTGGTTATTGACAGAAAAACAGGGGAGTATCAGGACATGCAGATGTCCGATTTCCCGTCACTTATAGAGCCGGGTTCGGTGATTGTGGTAAACGACACCAAGGTCAGGAAGGCCAGGGTCTTCGGCATATCCGAAACCGGTGGCAAGGTTGAGTTCCTGTTCACGGGAGCGCTGGGACCGGACCGCTGGCAGGCCATGGTGTCCAAGAGCAAGAAGCAGAGACCGGGCAAGGGCTATGATTTCCTCGACAAGGACGGAAACCTGTACTGCAGGGCCGTCATCGAGACCGATGTGCAGGACAGCGACAGCGGCTCGTCATTGAAGGTCGTCAAGTTCGATAGGCCCGTGGATGAGGATTTCTTCCAGAAGTGCGGCCATGTCCCGCTTCCTCCGTACATCAAGCGCGAGGACGATTTCAACGACGAGAACCGTTATCAGACCATTTTCGCCAACGAGTGCGGCTCAATGGCAAGCCCAACGGCCGGTCTGCATTTCACACCGGAGCTCGTCGCTCAACTTGAGAAGAAGGGCGTCGAGGTGCTTCACATCACGCTCCACGTGGGAATGGGAACGTTCCTCCCGGTGCGCACGGAGAACCTCGAGGACCATGTGATGCACACTGAAAGCTATCAGGTTTCCGAGGAGGTGGCCGACAAGATCAACCGGGCCAAGGCCGAGGGAAGGAAGATTGTGGCCATAGGAACAACCAGTGTCAGGACTCTCGAAAGTGCCGTGGACAGGGAAAGCGGGCTTCTTTTGGCGAAATCTTCTTCAACAAATCTCTTTATAAAGCCGGGATTCGAGTTTAGAATGGTTGATATGATGCTGACGAACTTCCATACACCGGAGTCCACGCTTCTAGTGCTTGTGTCCGCATTTGCCGGGAAGGACCACATACTGGCCGCATACAGGCACGCTGTTGAAAAACGGTACCACTTTTTCAGCTATGGGGATGCTACATTCCTTAGGTGATTAAAGGATATAGTTAACGCTATCAGGAGGGAAAAGATGAATTTCAAGAAAATCGCAGCGGTTCTGCTTGTTCTAGTCATCGCTATGACAGGCATTTTCGCACAGTCCATCTCCGAGGTCTATCACGGAGAGTACGAAGGCAAGACCGTCATCCTGCATTCGAATGATACCCACGGATCGCTGGCCGGCTTTGCCAAGATGGCTACAATGCGCAAGTACTTCGAACATGAGGGTGCGGCAGTTATCGTTACCGATGCCGGAGACTTCACTCAGGGCTCACCTTATGTCAGCCTCTCAAAGGGTGCATCTGCCATCGAAATGATGAACCAGGTCCCGTATAACTTTGTCGGTCTTGGAAACCACGACTTCGACTTCGGTGTCGAGCAGCTCAAGCAGAATCTGTCGAACGCAAAGTTCTATGCTCTTTGCGCCAACATCTTCGACAAGAATGGAGACAGTCTCCTTCCTCCATATGTTGTGCTTACACTGCCGGGCGGAGCAAAGGTCGGTATAATGGCCATTGACACTCCGGAGACACAGACAAAGGTCAACCCGATCTACGTCAAGGATCTGATCTTCCCGGTCGGACAGGATCTCATCTATCTGGCTCAGCAGGTTGTCGATTACATGAGACAGACCGAGGGTTGTGACACAATCATCTGTATCGCTCACCTTGGAATCGATAAGGAATCCGAGCCCTACACATCAGAGAATCTTCTGAAGTATGTCAGCGGAATCGATTTCGTCATCGATGGCCACTCACACTCAGTCTTCTCCGGCTACAACGGACTTCCGATGCAGCAGACCGGTATCAATTTCCAGAACATCGGTGTCATCGTCATTGACAACGCCACTGGAAAGATTGTCGATAACTTCCTCAAGTCTTGTGAGGAGATCGAGGACGATCCTGAAGTTCTTGCAGTCGCAAATGATATCATCGGCTATGTCGATTCCGTGTACGGTATCAAGTTCGCTGAGTCAAAGGTTTCCCTTAACGGTGTCAAGTCTCCTGGTAACAGAGACATGGAGACAAACAACGGAGACCTCATCACAGAGGCTATGCTCTGGGTTGTCACAAAGAATCCTGATGCAATCAAAGTTCCTGCAGAGGACGTAGTTGCAGTCACCAACGGCGGTGGAATCCGTGCTCCTATCGTTCCTGGCGATGTTACAATGAAGGACATCAACTCAATTTTGCCGTTCGGCAACAACGTCACAGTCGTCTACATCAAGGGTTCTGAGCTTCTCATGGCTCTCGAGGCTTCAACACAGAGTCTCCCGGGACCGCTCGGTGCATTCCCACAGATCTGTGGTATGCATATCACAATTGATACTACTAAGGCATATGACAAGGCTGATGAGACATATCCGGAGTCAACATACTACGGACCGAAGTCAATCAACCGTGTTACCATCGACGACATCAACGGCAAGCCGTTCGATCCTGAGAAGACATATGCTGTTGTCACAAACGACTTCTGTTCAGCCGGTGGAGATACTTACTACATCTTCAAGAACGCTTCAGATGAGTTCAACACAGGTATGCCGCTTGACGAGGTCATGATGGCTTACATCACTGAGGTTCTCAATGGTGTCATCGGTGAGAAGTACACCGAGGCTCAGGGAAGAATCACAATCATCAAGTAATCTGTTCTGATTCCTTGATTCAGGGCCTTCACTCCGGTGAGGGCCCGTTTTTTATTGGATATCAAAATCGAGATTTCCAGAAATGCACTTGATGAGGATATTTCGGTAGCAGGTCGTCTGTTCAAAGAGAATGTTATCAGAGATGAGAGGGTAGTTTATGAAAGGTGACAGAGACTTTGGCTTGATTGTGAGAATGATTGACCACTGCAATAGAATACTTGAAATAAAGGAACGGTTCGGAAACAGTTTTGATGTTTTTTCTAAAGACACCGCTTATCAGGATGCCGTCAACATGAATCTATTTCAGATTGGAGCTGACTGATTTTGATTAACTGCTCCGATTGTGGAT
>CADBOI010000209.1 GCA_902796335.1 uncultured Spirochaetales bacterium | reverse complement strand
TCTCTTCCGCTGACCGTGAACTCCTGGTTGTTGAAATCATAACCCCAGAGAACCTTGGCAGCACCGCTGAACCTGACATCTGCAAAAGCAGAACCGATAACCAAAACCAAAACTAAGATGATAAGAATTGTTTTTTTCATAATTGGAATAATATGGGCGAACCTGCCACTATTCAAGTGTTTTTATTAATCAGTTGTACTTGATTAGAACCCGTACAGGCGTGGTAGTGTAATGTTGTTTTGAGGAAAAAACTGTGATTGACCAATCGAAAAACAAGGGAAAACAGCTTCTGGGAAGCCTGATTCTCACTTTTGTTTCCATCATCTGGGGTACCGGATTCGTGTTCCAGCGTGTGGGCATGGACAGCATCGAACCCATAACGTTCACGGCGTCACGCATGACCATATCCGCTGTTGCCGTAGGTATTGTTGCTCTGTTCATGAAGGATGCAGGTGCGTCAGGCGGGAAGGGAAGGCTGAAGGATACCGTCACCGGGGGAATCTGCTGCGGCTGTTTTCTGGTTACGGCTACAATCTTCCAGCAGGCTGGACTTGTCTACACAACGGCAGGAAAGGCCGGCTTCATCACCGCGCTGTACATGCTTTTCGTTCCTGTAATCAGCTTCCTGATTTTCAGAAAGCGTTATTCATGGCTTGTCTGGACCGCTGTTTTCATCGGAATAGCAGGAATGTACCTTCTGTGCATGACGGAAGGTTTTTCGTTTGCAAAAGGTGATGATCTTGAGCTTATCTGCGCTGTGCTCTACAGCTGCCATATCCTCTGTTGCGGTCATTTCGTGACAAAAGGCAATCCTGTACGCATCTCGGCCATACAGTTCGTTGCAGCTTCAGTCATTTCCTGGATACTGGCATTCATCACGGAGACACCGAGCATGGACAAGATAGTCTCGGCTCTGATTCCGATAATGTACTGCGGCTTTGTATCGGGAGGAATAGGGTATACCCTGCAGATTGTGGCCCAGAAGTTCACGGACCCCACCGTGGCGTCGCTTCTCATGAGCCTTGAATCGGTGTTTGCCGTCCTTGCCGGTGTCCTGATACTTCACGAACGCATGAGCATGAGGGAGGCAATCGGATGCATCGTCATGTTCACGGCAATCATAATCGTTCAGATTCCCACTTCCCGGAAAGGCATTAAGCCTTCCGGGAAATGAGATTAGCTATCACCAGATTGAGATTCTGTCCTCTGGTGCGAGGTACATTGCCGTACCTTCTTTCACCTGAGGATAGGTTTCGTAGAATTCCGGAACCATCTGGAGTGTGAAATTCGCCCTGATGTAGTCGGCGGCGTGGTTGTCGCGCGAGAATCTCTCAAGGGCATCTTCAACTTCTCCTGATATGGAGTACCACATGAGGGCATAAGTGCGGAAGAACAGGTCGTAGTTGAAGTTCGGATAATCCTTGGCTATATCAAGCGACAGGACAAGTCCTCCGAGGTCGGCTACGGTTTCGTTGAGAACATGCTCGCCGTTCACAGTGATATCATCCGACAGATATATACTGCTCAGAGCATCCGCCATCTTCTTTGCCTTGGCGTCGAAGTTCTCTCTGTCCTCTGTTGTCCACCAGTTGGCCTGCTCACCTAAGCCGTCGTACAGCGATCCGCCGGGATCGAATCCGTGTGTGATCTCGTGGCCGATTGTTGCTCCTACGGAAGCCAGGACGGTTTCTATGCTGTCGTTGTAGAAGAGGGTGTCTGTTAGGACTCCTGCAAGTATGTTGATTGAGTTCTCTGTTCTGATGTAGTAGGCGTTGGCCTCGGTTGTCTTTGTATCCGAGAACACCCAGTTTCCTCTCTCCACGTCCTTGCCGAGGAATGAGGTCATGTAGTTCCTGTAGAAGTCATCGCGGCAGAGGACTGCATCAAGTAGGAACTGGTCATGGTCTTTGACGATTTCTGCAAGTTCGCTGTAATCGAACCAGTCATCGGGGTAGACCACCACGTACACCATTTTGTTCAGCTTGTCCAAAGCCCTCCGCTTTGTCTCTTCGGACAGCCAGGTCTCGTTTTTGAGTCTGTCTCTCATGGCTGCGATATAGCGTTTTGTGAGTGTGATCATCTGGTCCCTGAGACCTTCGGGAAGTACGAACTCGAGATAGACCTGGTCGACTGCACCCTTGAGGTAATTGGTTATGAAATCGTAACTTATATCTTCAATGGAGAGATCTTCGATGTTATCGATGTCATTGTACATGCTCATGTATGTTTCCATATCAAGAAAATCCATGGCATATTCGGCCATTGAGCAGACGTAGATGCCCTTGAGGATCTCAAGGTTGTCATCCATATACATCTTTTCCAATGCATCGAACATTCCGGCATTGCTGATGTCGTAGCAGACCGTATCTCCGTTCTCCGAGTAATAGCCAAGGCCTACGATCAGGTCATAGAGCGGGGTGCAGAAGTCTTTGATTTCGTCCAAGGATGTGATGACAATCTCATCTGACGAGATTCCGGTCCGCTCAATGAATTCCTGGTCCATCTGGTTGGCATAGATCTCGTACTGTTCTATTCCGTCCACGACATCCGTCGCCATCTGCTCTTCGTAGCCTGCAAGCATGAGCAGGTAGACCAGATAGGACTTGACATTAGCCATGTCCTCATCCGTGTAATCGGAATTGAGCTTTGCGGAGATCGGAAGATTGAAATCGATCCATACTCCGTATTTGTTTCTGTCATTTGATGCGTTGTCCACTTTGATTATGGCAAACGGATTGCCGAATACCAGGCCTTTCTGGACCTCTTCCGACAGTTGTTCGACATTCTCCGTTTTGGTGATCATTGCCCTGTAGTCGAGAAGCGGGCCGTTTGCGTCTCTGTTGCGCTTGTCGAAATCCGCGAAGAGGGAGTAATAGGCGCGGATCAGCTCAAGCTCGTCAGATGTCTTGGAGGTGTCGGCGATCAGTTCCTTGATCTTCTTTTCCTGGAACTCGCCTGACTGGGTATAGAAGTCATCGATGTATTTGTTCTCGCTGAGGGCTTTCATGTAAAGGTTGTAGTTCAAAGAAAGCTCAAAGCCGTCCTCAAGGGCAGGTTGATTTGATGGCCAGTTTCCAAAGATGTTGGAATTGATCCACGGCTTGCCCTGAAGGTTTTCCGTCTGCGTAGACTCGGTCTGGGAAGACTGGGACGGCTGGGAAGACTGACATGAGATGACCAGCAGCAATGACACTGCCAGCAGAATCAGTAGTAGTTTTTTCATTTGATTCTCCTCGGATTAAGGTATTACTGTTTTACAAGACCCAATGAGTACTCATAGGGTGTTCCTATGAACTGAACGTACTTGAAATCATCTGGATATCTGCGGATATACCAGTCGACATACGAGGATATCTGATACGAATAGTTCAGATAACCCATTGTATTTCCATGACCTAACGTTGATTCCCAGTCCTGACGTTCAATTGCATAGATGTCCATTTCGATGGGGTAGATATTCTCAGTGAAGAGTGAGCATGCCTCACGTATGCCTTTGTTGTAGGTGCCGTACTTCACATCGTTTCTCATCATGATCGGGAATATCTTCGCGTTCGGTTGCATTCTCTTGATTGTCGAGATTATTCTGGCGTAGTTTCCGATGAAAGTGTTCTTGTTGTTGTCGCAGTTTGCAAGATCCACATCATCAATTGTTCCTACAGGAGTATTGTAGTTGAAGTCATTGTGGCCAAGGGCGATGAAATAGGCCTGACAGAGGTGCTCTCCATCCGTTAGTTCTTCATAAATCTCTTTGAAAGAAGGATTTGTAAACATTGATGAGGTCGCCATTCCAGAATCCGAGAAGTTATAAGCCTTGCTGCCGCAGTACCTTGCCATGTACTGGATCCAGCTGTATTCAAACATCTCGATGTTCTTTTCTTTATCTTCCGCTTCATCGTACTGGTAGGTCATGGCTCCGGAGGCAAGGCTGTCTCCGATGACTCCGACGGTTCTGAAGATTCTTGTCATCCCTCCGTCGGTGATGATGTTCTCAAGAGGTGTCTCTTCCGCATTGTTGATTGTCTTCATCTCATTTCCAACTGAAATGGTGTTGACGGCCCTTTTGCGGCCGAAGAGAGCCGCATCGGACAGGTCCTCGCGTTTGACGGGCAGGTAGATGTAGCAGGCATCCTGCGGGAGAATGTAATGAATGATCTCCCCATATTGTCCGTGGGGGATGGTTCCGATGAAATTCCTGTCTTTGTCGTAGAGGTCGGCATATGCCGGGCTCTCGAACAGCTGTTTGAACCAGAGCTCCCTGAAGGCCTTGATGTCAGTCATTGAGGAGACCCAGTAGTTGGTATCGTAGTGCTTTTCTCCGTCACTGCCCGAATAGAAAGCCGCGGTAAACGTCAGTCTGGCTTTCACAGCGTTTTGGGGAATCACTGTAGCCGCACACAGGCTGCAGACAACAAGAACCAGGAGAATAGCAATTATTACAGACGCTTTGTGTTTCATACCCAATGACAATGATATGTTCTATCTTGTTTTTTTTCAATTACAGTGTTTTTCCCGGAACGGACTGCGGTATTGATTCCAGAAACTCCAGGACCAGCTGGTTTGTGTTGATTCCGGTCACGCTTTCCGC
>CADBOI010000208.1 GCA_902796335.1 uncultured Spirochaetales bacterium | reverse complement strand
CCGAAACAATTATTCGCCCGGTCAATTTTTATTTTTACGACGAGTCAGAACCGTCACTCGTCATCTTTTGGCGAATCGGACCAAGTTCCCTTGCTCCTAATCAAAAGGTAATGCATCAGTCACAAAAAAGCAATAGTAATTGTCAAATCATGGGCCGATTAGATAATATATTACACAAGGGCTTCAGTTGAAATGATCTTCCATCTCCATCATATTCTTAGTCATGCTTTTAAAATAATTTACTTTCTATTTTAACGCTAAAATGTTATCCTGTAAAAAAGGAGCTAATTCAATGTTCAGAGAACCGTCTTCTAACCCGCCTTTCGGTCTCAGACCGGAGGAAGTCCGCCAACTTGTTTCTTTCACCTTCGATGACAATTCCTACTCCGGTCTCCCGGGTTCAGGAGCAGAAGGAGGCATGAAGTTCATCCTCGACCTATTCAAGGAACATAAAAACCATGACGGAAGTCCTATACTGGGAACATTCTTCCTGAAAGGCAACAATATTGACGGAAACGAACTGGAAGACGATTCCTATGTGAAGAAAATCTGGCTCAGGGCAAAAGAGGAAGGTCAGGAACTTGCCATGCATACCTACTCCCATCCCCATGGGCTGGAAATCGACTGGGACGTAGAGCCTGCCACACGCACACCCATAATGGATCTGAACGATTGGCTTGAGGAGCATGAGAAGTGCTACAAAATCCTTGAAGAAGGCATCGGCCTCAAAAGATCCGATATTGTCGGCTTCAGAACTCCGTTTCTTGAATACAATGACCACGTGTTCACCTCTCTTGAGAGACTGGGTCTCCTGTATGAGGCTGCCGTCGAGGAAGGCTGGCAGGACAGCTGTGATGGAACCAACGAGCTGTGGCCCTACACTCTTGACGGAGGCAGCCCGGGAGAGACATTCGTTGCCGAGAACTTCTACTCAAGCACTCCTCTGATCGGCAAGCATCCTGGTCTCTGGGCGCTTCCCATGTACGTCTTCATCGCTCCACCCGACAACATGTGTGAGCAATACGGTACAAAACCCGGCCTGCGCGACCGCCTTGCAGTCGAAAACAAGTACTTCGACAAGCAGTCTGGCAAAGTTACCGGCATGGACTGGAACGTCTGGTTCGAGTACTTCATGTCAGAAGACGATGCATTTGCCACATTCGCCTATACTTTCGACCTGCACTACGGCAACAACCGCTGCCCGTTCTTCGTCGGTCTCCACTCAGACATCTATTCTGAAAAATATGAGACCAACGACCTGGAGGGTGCTGAGGCTTCCCGACTGAAGGCCGATGCAGCCCAGCGCAGACACATGCTCCGCCGCCTGCTTGAGTACATCCTCTCCAAGCCCGCAGTTCAGGTTCTTACAGCAAAAGACGTTGTGAAATACCTCACGGATCCCCAGCTTCTGAAACTGTAATCCGGACACTGTACCAGGACAGCTAATCACTACTCTATCAATGTATATGCATATCTGCCGTCGTTGAGCTGACAGACCGTTTCTGCCTCCAGCACGTGAGGCGTTACGAGTTTTTCGGGTAAAACGACAGGCCCGGTGAAGGGGTCCGGACCTGTCAAATTAAGGGTATTTCTTATAGTCAGTATCTCATCTGGACTTTGGGGAGACCTCAACGGAATCGTACTCGTTTCCGTTGTATCCAATGAGATGCATAACCATCTTCTCCGGAGTGACAGTGAAATAACATCCTCCACTGACTCCTCCACCATAGAATGCACAGCGGCTGTCGAGATCGGATTTTGCACTAATCTCAGAAAGACTGCCCTGTGTCATGGCACTTGAAAGATAGATTGTTCCACCTTCCTGGGGCTGGTTGTTAACAAGAGGCTTGGATCTCGCATACTCATGGCTGTCTGAACCAAGGGCGAAGTCAACCTTGTATTGATCAAACAGCGGATACCATGATTCGTACTCACCCCATGTCTCTTCTTTGTTGAGGATGTAGGCATAATGCTGACTGACAACCAGATAGGTGTATTTGCCTGCATTGAGCTTCACAACCTCCTCAAACCATGCCTTCTGCTTTGCAACAGTTTCACTTACCTTTGTCGCCTCAGGAGCCATACTATCAATATTGATGAACAATACGTCATTCCACAGGAACCAGTAGTCGCTCTTTGTCACAGATTTTCCGTTGCAAACGTTGTTGTACGGATGTGCGGCAACATCGAGGAAGTAGCAATTAGAATAACGCTCCTTGGAGTCATGCGGATAATAGTCATGGTTTCCAGGCAGGAAAGCATATTCCATCTCATTCAAAACTCCGCTGTCAGACCAGTAATTCCAGTGCTTGTAAACCTGCCCCTTGTTGACCATGTCTCCGGTGAACAGACAGAAGTCGACATCGATTCCGTCCTTTGCATTCGCGTAGTTGACCAGAGCCTTGATCTTATTCATATCCGTGGTGGATCCTTTTGGAACATGAAGGTCACTCAACCAGAGGAAACTGAAGGTTTTGTCAGTTCCGGCGGTCCTGAATTTCGCTGTCGCAGAATCAGCAAGCTTTTCTTCCTT
>CADBOI010000207.1 GCA_902796335.1 uncultured Spirochaetales bacterium | reverse complement strand
GGCTGCAAAGAGGTTTGCCTCCATGAGCGACTATCCGCTTCATCTTGGGGTGACGGAGGCCGGCGGTGTCGTGTCATCCTGTGTCAGGTCAACATGGACGCTGGGAAGGCTTCTTGAGAAGGGAATAGGCAACACAATCAGATATTCCATAACCGGATCCATCGAGGACGAGGTGCAGGCCGGAGTGGAACTTCTCAGGACGCTGGGCCTCAGGAAGGGCGGAATGAAGATTGTATCGTGTCCGATGTGCGGACGTTGCAGCTTCAACAGCCAGGGATTCCTGAAAGAGGTCGAGCACGAGCTTCTGGCATCGGGCAAGGACATCTGCGTTGCCATCATGGGTTGCCAGGTCAACGGTCCGGGCGAGGCCAAGGGTGCGGATATTGCCGTCACGGGAATAGGAAACAAGGTTTACCTCTACATGCATGGGGAAATATACAAGCAGATAGATGCGGCTGATGCCAGAGCGGAGCTCCTGAAGGCAGTGGCCGATTACGAATGATGATATGAAGGACAAACTTATTATCAGGGGTGCCAGCGAGCACAACCTGAAGCACATAGATCTGAATCTCGACAAGAACAGCCTGATTGTCGTATCGGGCCTTTCCGGCAGCGGAAAAAGCTCGCTTGCGTTCGACACCATCTTCGCTGAAGGTCAGAGACGGTATGTCGAGTCCCTCAGTTCCTATGCCAGGATGTTCCTGGGACGTCTGGACAAACCGGATGTGGAGCTGATCGAGGGCCTGAGTCCGGCAATCGCCATCGAGCAGAAGACTACGGGAAAGAACCCCAGGTCCACTGTGGGAACCATCACCGAGATTTATGACTACTACAGGCTCCTTTGGGCAAGGATCGGAGAGGTCCACTGCCCGGAGTGCGGCCGCATCATCAGCCGCATGTCGGTTGACCAGATAATCGAGTCCATCTTCAGACGCGGGGGCGAGGGGTCCAGGATCATGGTCATGGCCCCGGTTGCCATGGGCAGGAAGGGCGAATACAAGAAGGTCCTTGAGGATGCCAGGAAGGCCGGTTACCAGAGGGTGAAGATCGATGGCCAGATGCATATGCTAGACGAGAGCTTCTCGCTGGACAAGCAGGTCAAGCACAACATAAGCATTGTCATAGACAGGCTGATGCTGGAGAAGGAAAGCAGGCTCAGGCTGTCGGACTCGATCGAGAAATCCGCCGAGATGACGGACGGTCTTGTCGAGGTGGTCTACATCGCCCAGGACAAGAGCGAGAGCTCGGAGATCTACTCAGAGAAGAACAGCTGTCCGCACTGCGGAATTTCCATAGGCGACATCCAGCCCAGGATGTTCAGCTTCAACAACCCGTACGGAGCATGTCCTGAGTGCAACGGTCTGGGATTCAAGACCGAGTACGATGTGGACAAGATCATTCCCGACAGGACAAAGAGCTTCGACGAGGGTGCCATCGCATCGCTGAACCCAAACGCAGGCTGGGGAAGGGCGGGCTTCCTTGCATTTGCAAAAAGCCATGGCTTCACTTCCAAGACTCCGTTCAACAAACTCACCGAAAGCCAGTTCAACGCGGTTCTATACGGGTCGGGACAGGTTTTCAAGATGGACTACGAGGACAGGATGGGCTCAATGAGCATCAACCGCCGCTGGCACGGTGTCATCAACGACCTCAAACGCCGTTATGCAGAGACTGAAAGCCCGATGATCAGGACCTGGATCAACTCGTTCCAGACGGAGATAGAGTGTCCTGTTTGCCATGGGGACAGACTCAGACCGCAGGCTCTGAGCGTCTATGTGGGTGGAAAGAACATCAACCAGGCCACGGCCATGAGCATAAAGGACAGCTACGACTTCTTCCTGAGTCTGAACCTGACCGAATCCCAGCAGCAGATTGCCTACCAGATTATGAAGGAGATAAAGTCCCGTCTGACATTCCTCAAGAATGTGGGACTTGGTTATCTGACGATGAACCGCAACGCGGGAACCCTCAGCGGAGGCGAGGCCCAGAGAATCAGGCTGGCAACCCAGATAGGTTCTGCTCTCAGCGGAGTCCTGTATGTTCTGGACGAGCCTTCAATCGGCTTGCACCAGAGGGACAACAAGCGTCTGATAGATACGCTTCAGAGTCTGAAGGAGCTGGGTAACACAGTTCTTGTCGTTGAACATGACGAGGCAACCATCAGGGCGGCAGACTATGTCGTCGACATGGGTCCCGGTGCCGGTGTGCACGGCGGTTATGTCATTGCCCAGGGTACGCCAGAGGAGATAGAGAAGAACCCGGACAGCATAACGGGGCAGTTCCTCAGCGGAAAGATAAGCATTCCCGTCCCGTTTATGAGAAGGCCTGGAAACGGACAGCATCTGAAGGTCATCGGAGCTAAGAAGAACAATCTCTGCGGTGTGGATTTCGACATCCCGCTGGGAAAGCTTGTTGTTCTGACAGGTGTGTCGGGCTCAGGAAAGAGCACTTTACTGAACCAGGTCCTCACGCCGGCCCTGCGCGACAGGTTCAACAAGAAGGCCGAGCGTTTTGACGGCTATACAAGGATCGAGGGTGCGGAGAATCTGGACAAGCTGATTCAGATCGACCAGAGCCCCATTGGGAAGACCCCGAGGTCCAACCCGGCCACATATGTGGAGGTCTGGGGACACATCAGGGAGCTGTATGCAAGCCTCCCTGAAAGCAAGGCCCGCGGATACAGGGGCGGAAGGTTCTCGTTCAATGTGCAGGGCGGACGCTGCGAGCACTGCCACGGAGACGGAACCATAAAGATTGAAATGAACTTCCTTCCGGACGTTTACGTCACTTGTGATGTTTGTCACGGAAAAAGGTTCAACATAGAGACTCTTGCTGTAAAATACAAGGGTAAGAGCATTGCTGATGTTCTGGACATGACGGTTTCGGAGGCTCTTGAGTTCTTCCAGGCCGTTCCGCCCATCAAGAGGAAACTCCAGACGCTGGACAGCGTGGGACTGGGCTACATCAAGCTCGGTCAGAGCGCGCTGACGCTCAGCGGAGGAGAGGCTCAGAGGGTGAAGCTTTCGCTTGAACTGAGCAAGGTGGGTACGGGAAAAACCCTTTATGTTCTGGATGAGCCTACCACAGGTCTTCATTTTGCTGATATAAAGAAGCTGATGGAGGTCGTGAACAGGCTTGTCGACGCGGGCAACACCGTTGTTATGATTGAACATAATCTGGACGTAATCAAGCTTGCGGACCATATAATAGACCTTGGGCCTGAAGGCGGGGACGGAGGCGGACATATTGTCGCACAGGGGACACCTGAGGATGTTGCCCTCTGCGAGGGTTCGTACACCGGCCAGTTCCTGAAAGATATGCTCAAAAGGTGACGGAGGTAGATGAGAAAGTCTTTTCTGGCTGTTCTTCTTATCCTTCTCGTGGTTGTTTCGGCTGCCTTTGCGGATGATGATCTGCTGAGGCGGTCAATCATGTCATGCACCTACGCCGAGCTTGTCAGGATGGCTGAATCCTACGGTCTGGAAACATCCATGGGCGAGGAAGCCCTGCGAAGTGCTATTCTCGGATACTTCGGGTTGAAACCGGGTGAAAAGGAACAAAGGCAGGAACAGCAGGTGGGGCCTGTGACCTCGATCTCGATTGACCATGCGGACTACATGAACACGATAAACGACGTGATCATCATGTCCGGAAGCGTGAAGGTCACGTTCACAGCGGAGAACTCCGGAAAGAGGACCCTCGTTGCCGGTGCCGTTGCGATAGACCTCAAGTCCAAGATCATGCAGGCTACGGGAGACGTTGTCCTTGAGGACCATGAAGGAGACAAGAGGACGTTCCGCGGTCAGGTTGTCAGCCTTGATTGGAATGCCCTGGATGTCATTGTGTTCGACGGCCTGAGCACCACTACCAGAAAGAACTCCGGCGGAACGGGAATCCTCTTCTTCGTAAGTGGAAAGGAGATATCCTATGACGGTGATTCTTCGGGCGTCTTCTTCGATGAGGGAACAATAGCTACATGGAAGGAAGACCCGTACTGGAGCATTTCCGCCAAGAAGCTTTCACTTTCCCAGAACGACCTTTTCATCGACAGGGCAATCTTCAGGCTGGGTCGTGTGCCCGTGTTCTATTTCCCGGTGTTCTTCTATCCGGGAACCACGCTTTCCTTCAATCCGTCCATCGGATTGTCCAGCAACAAGGGTGCGTTCATGACGACCACCTACGAGATCTACGGACAGTATCCCAGACTCGGTCAGATGGGTTCCAAGTCGTCTTCCTCAAGCTCATCGGATTCGGATGATTCCAGCGCCATAACCGGTCTTGCCTCGTTCTTCGAATCGGAGAACAAGTCGACCATGATCCATGACGGAATCTTCTACAGGGAACTGAAGGAAGGCGAGGAGCTCAGTCCCCTTGAGAAATGGGCGAGGGATTCGGGCAGCTACATGGCCGTGTTTGCCGATGTGTACCAGAATCTGGGTGCGGCAGTAGGTATAGACACCTTGAACAAGTTCCTGAACAAGCGTCTTGGAATAGGGGTCATAGGTGTGGCTTCGTACAGACCTGTTCTTGACTTAAACAACATGAGGAGGTTCAGATATAGTCTGGACTTCAACCTTGACTACAAGTATGACAACCTGAAGGTCGTGGCGGCACTTCCCATCAGAAGCGACCCCGCCGTTAGAGTGGATTTCCTGAATAGGAACACTGCATTCTCGATAGACTCTCTTCTGGGCACCACCCAGTATTTCCCGACAACATATTCGAGCCAGACCACCTATACCTGGTCTCTTGATTCCTCATACAGGCTGAAGCTCGGCAATTTCAACTTCAACCTCAGCTCCCTCAAGGCCGATGTTGACTACAATCTCGTGAGGACAAAGGACGAATCATCCGGCGAGTACTATTACGAGTCTCAGGTCAAGGAGGCCTCGCTTCCGTATCTGAGCTTCTCCTCGGACGGTGTGATTCTTGACCTGAGGGGACAGGCCAGAAACAGCACGACTTCAATAGGTTATTCCAACTTCCTGGCAAAGAACTTCTCCTCCGAGCAGGAGGAACTCTCAGAGGAGCTTCAGAACGCTTCGCGCAGTTCTTCGAATGATGACTCGCTGACATACTACAAGGGACCGGATCTCAAGCTTGAGAAGACCACTGTCTCGGAGGCCGGATCCTTCAAGCTGGGCTATACATACAACCAGACCATGGACAATGTGTTCAAGCAGGAGCTTGCCAGAGACAACTACTATACGAAGATCAGCGGAACCCTGTATGCCGATGCCGCGGTCCCTGGGAACTGGTTGAAGGTGACCGAGACCCTCAAACCCCAGTTCAACCACAGCCTCGCGTCCATTTCCGAGGACAAGCCTGTGGAGATCGAGGAGTTCTACCTGTCGCATGTGCTTGCGGCATCGGTTCCCAAAGTCGGTCTGACATACAACCTGACCCAGAGGCTTTACATACACTATACCAAGACCAATCCCGACAGCGAGACGGACAGATGGGGAGCGTGGGATGCCACGGATGTCACGGCGCACAATGCATCCATATCCAAGACATGGAGTCCGTTCACGTTGGGTTTCTATGTCCAGCTGAAGCCGATGACTGAGATCCTCAAGCCTTCGTTCTCCTATTCACGCAACGGATTCAACGCAAGCGCGGATTTCTCCATGAAACGTCCGGACGGCAACGAGGAGTTCGAGAAGGGGGTTGCGAACCTGAACCTTTCGTACAAGAACGGCAGTTTCTCCGCATCGGTCAACAATAGCTACGATTTTGCAAAGGTCAAGACCGAAGGTACAGACCCGTGGAAGGGCTATACTCTTGTACAGGATCTTTCGTTCTCCCCGCTGAAGGGCCTTTCCTTCAAACAGAGCTCGAAGTTCGTTGAGAAGTTCGTTGCCTCTAGCCTGTCGTTCTCCGGTGAGTATCTTCTGGATACGAACCTTCTGGACTTCAAGGTCACGAGCGGAATCAAGTTCACCGGTGAGGATTACGAGAAGGACAGCCTGAATGTCGGTCTTCGCCTTTCCCAGGACAAGACCTTTTTCTGGAAAAAGCGTATCACCATGGAAACAGCCTTGGACTACACCTTTAACTATGACTTCATGAACCCGTTCAGAACATACATGACCGCAGGTCTTTCGCTGACTTTCAATATCGCCGAATTCATCGATTTCGGAATCAGCATCAACAGTGCCAACAAGTCGTTCTCGAGGTATTACGACAACGAGGGCAATTTCGTCTTCCAGAAGATGATCGAGGACCTTCTGAAATCGTTCGATTTCTTCGGAAACGGCCGCAAGAGCACGGGTTTCAACCTGTCCTCGTTCAAGGTGAAGGTCGTCCATTACATGAGGGACTGGAACCTCTACATAGACGCACAGGGCAGCATGACAACCCAGTATTCAGGTAAATATGAATGGGTTCCGACCGTTACGGTATATGTCAAATGGAACGCCATCCCGGAGCTCAAGACGCAGGGTGCCTGGGATGCAAGCAACAGGGAGTGGAAGTGATGGGAACAAGCTTCGTATTTGATGATCCGGATGCTATGAGAAGCATCTGCGGAATCAACGACTCGAACATTCCGTACCTTGAGAAGCTGCTCGGATGCAGCATCTACGTCAGAGGCGACAGGGCGGAATGCAATACGGAGGAGAGCCCGACTCCACAGCTGAGCGCTTTTCTTTTCACAGACCTGATGGACAGGCTGAAGCGCCTTTCAAACGTCACCAGCGAGATAGGGGAGTTCGAGATACTGATGGAGTTCAAGGCTTCACAGAACGCAAGCGAGAAAGGCTCCGAGGCCGCTCCTTCCAAGCACGAGTTCATCTCCGTCCTCAGCCGTTCCGTCTATCCCAAGAGCAACCGCCAGGAAGACTACATCAAGTCGATGAAGCACAGCCAGATCACATTTGGGGTTGGTCCTGCCGGTACAGGAAAGACCTATCTTGCCGTTGCATACAGCCTAGGCGAGCTTCTGAGCGGCAGAAAGCAGAAGCTCATTCTGACCCGTCCCGTGGTGGAGGCCGGAGAGAGCCTGGGTTTCCTTCCCGGAGATCTGTCCCAGAAGCTCAATCCGTATCTCAAACCTCTGTACGACAGCATGGAGGCGATCATAGCCCCGGCAACCATCAGGAGGCTCGAGGACTCGGGTTCCATAGAGATCGCTCCGCTTGCTTATATGAGGGGAAGAAGCATCCACAACGCATGCATCATCCTGGATGAGGCGCAGAACACCACGCAGGCCCAGATGAAGATGTTTCTCACTAGGATTGGTGAAAACTCATGTGCTATAATAACCGGAGATGTCACGCAGATAGACCTGCCGAAGGCTTCTGCAAGCGGACTTGTCCAGGCCAGGGAGATTCTGAGGGACATCGAGGGTATTTCATTCGTGAATTTCACGGCACGCGATACCGTGAGGTCCCGGATTGTACAGAGGATCATAGACGCATATGAAAAAAACTAAGGCAGATAAGATCAGCAACCGTAAGCTTACATTCTTCATCTGTTTGCTGATAATGCTCGCGGGTTCCGTACTTCTCCCGGTTCTTCTTAAGCTGCATACCAAGGTCCAGTATAAATCCATCTATTCCGGTTTCACGTTGGGTGAGATCGCCGAGAAGAACGTCTATGCAAAGACCTCGATCGACCTGATCGACTACGAAGCGACAAAAGTCGCCAAGGAGGCGGCAAGAAAGACCGTTGCTCCTGTCTTCTCTCATTCAAGTGCCGAAACCTATGCGGTCATAGCAAAGGCCGACAGTCTGAGATCCGCCATCATCAACGGGGACATGGACTATATCGAGAGAACCCTGAAATCCGATCTGTCCAAGCAGCTTTTCGACCTTAACGACTACAAGCTGATCTCCATTGCGTATGACATCGTCAACCAGATACTCTCCATCGGATACTTCAACGCCGATGAGATCGAGAAGGTCAAGGAAGACGGCTACGACTACATCACGTTGAGCAACATCTACGTGAATTCACTGAACAACCACGAGCACAAGATCTCGCTTTCCGCAAGCGAGATCCTCACATCCGGAAATGTAAGGCATTTCATCCAGTCCAGGCTTTCAGGTGTCCTGACGGATTTCTCAGCTCTGGAAGGACTGCTTCTGGAGGAAATGGTGTTGGATGTCATAGAACCGAACATCATCTATGACGTCACGTTGACGGAGCAGAGGAGGGATATGGCGGAGAAAGCCGTTAATCCTGTGGTCATTCCGGTAGAGAAGGGACAGCTCATAATTGAAGCCGACCATGTCATCAGAACCGAGCATATCGAGCTTCTGAAGATGCTCATCAACCAAAGCAACAATTTCTCGCTGCTGGAGTTCGCAGGTCAGGTGGTGTTCGACATCATCATCCTTTCGATCGGACTCTTCCTGTTCGGTATGTTCCTCGGCAGCAAGGATCTGCACTACAAGGAACACCATTTCCTGCTGGTTTTCAGTTTCATCGTCTCTTTGGTTGCCTCGTATTTCTTCATCCTGGTTGCGTCCAGGCTGAAACTGGAGTTCGCCGATTCGTTCCTTCCTGTTTTCTTCCTGCCGATGTTCATGTCGCAGATAACGGGCTACAAACGCATCGGATTCGTTTCATCCGCCATATTCTCGGCAATCATGGCAACTCTTCCGACATCTTCAATCATGACGTTCTTCTACTGTCTGATCTGCGGATCCTCGAGCGTTTTCCTCATCAGGTTCTTCAACAGGAGACTGGACGCCATCTACCAATGGTTCTTCTCTTCCATCACCTGTGCCGGAATCACCATTTTGTTCATGATAATCAACCAGTCGTCGATGAACATGATCTTCACCGTTCTGCTGGGAACTCTCATAAATGTGGCCATCGCACAGATCCTTTGTTCGGCCGTCATGCCTGTAGCGGAGAGGGTCTTCAACCTGCCGACTGTGTTCAGACTCTATGAGCTTGCATACGGACAGAGCCCGCTTCTTTCAAGGCTTTCCCAGGCTGCTCCGGGAACCTACAGCCACAGCATGGCTGTCGCGGATCTCTCGGAAGTCGGAGCCAGGGCAATCGGAGCGAACGCTCTTCTTGCCCGTGTCGGTGCCCTGTACCATGACATCGGAAAGATCGAGCATCCCGAATACTTCGTCGAGAACCAGAGCGGTGTGAACAAGCACGATGACCTCAACCCGAGCCTTTCCGTCGCCGTCATCAAGAGCCATGTCAAGGTCGGTGCGGACAAGGGACGTGAGATAGGTCTTCCTGCCGAGATCATCAAGATCATCGCAAACCACCATGGAAACGACATAATCGCCTATTTCTACAACGAAGCCTTGAAATTCCAGGCTGCATCCAACGACGACAGGGGCGAGACTGTCAGAGCGGGGGACTATTCGTACAACGCCGAGATTCCCGATTTCAAGGAATGCGGAATAGTCATGCTGGCCGACAGCATCGAGGCTGCCAGCCGTACTGTCACTCCGAACGCTTCCAAGTACGCCAAGCTGATCAACTCCATCTTCATGGGTAAGATCGAGCGCGGACAGCTTGACAACAGCAACCTTACAATGAACGACATCAAGACCCTTGCGGACACGTTCGTGAAGACGCTTGTTGCAAGGAACCACTCCAGAATAGAGTACCCTGACGAGGACTGACGTGAACACGATTGATATTTCCTACGAAGACGCATCTTTCAAGGCTTTTGCACCGAAAAAAGCCGTATCCGAGTATGTTGGAAAGGTCCTGGATTATCTGGGACTGAAGAATGTAGAGTTCTCCGTTTCCTTTGTAACGGAGGCTTCGATGCACGCAATGAACAAGGATTTCAGGGGTATCGACGACAGTACGGACATCCTAAGCTTTGCTGCCGAGGACGAGGATCCTGATGGAATCACGTTTGTCAGCGCCGGAAGAAGGAAGAGGGTTCTGGGCGATATGGTCATCTGCCCGGATGTCCTCAAGCGCAACGCGAAGACTTTCGATGTCTCTGAGAACGAGGAGCTCAGACGTCTTCTGATCCACGGGGTGCTTCATCTTTCAGGTGAGAACCATCAGACGAACGACATGTCGGAGCCCATGCTCATCAAGCAGGAGAAGATACTGTCAGATCTTGCTCTGGGCTGAAAGTCCTGTCTCGATTGATGTGATGGCCGCATCCATCACATAGGAATTCTGATGGAATTTGGGATTGACGGATGCGATGAATATCACATATTTCTTTTCTTTCTCAGGAATTGCCTTGACAATGGCAGTTCTTCCGTCCGCTTTGTTCATCCGTTCTCTGATGATGTCCAGATCGAATGTGTAGCTTCTGTCCATCTGGTATGAGTCGACGGGGATGACGGTGTCATGCTCCGTGACTCTCAGTACCGGTCTGATGTTCAGAAGCCTGATGTCCGAACTGGACAGCGAGCTCAGAAGGGCCCGGCTGATCTTCTGCTGGGCGGAAATGGTCGAGGAGTCGTTGAGGTCGTAGAACGGATATGTAGTTGCCGCCAGAACCTCGGATGTGGTGGCATCCGCGATGAAGGCAACGCAGTATTCGGGGCTCTGGACCTCATAGACCTGCTGGAGCGCAAGGTCCAGAAGGTACTGTATGTCCAGGTCGATGGTGAGATAGACATCGCTGCCGTAGGTTGTTGTCTGGTTGAATCCCGGTATGGGGGAGAGGACATGGTCGAAGGCCTGCTCGGTTTCCTCTATGAGCTGGGCTGCGTGGAAGGCCGCAGGATAGGTTCTGGCATGCTCCTTTACGATGTAAACAACGTCGGATGGGATCGAGGCTTTGTCGAGGTCTGCTGCAAGCCCGGCCGCATCGGATGC
>CADBOI010000206.1 GCA_902796335.1 uncultured Spirochaetales bacterium | reverse complement strand
TCAGGGTACCGGACGCAGAAAGACAGCGGTTGCACGTGTTTACCTCCGCGAGGGAAACGGCAAGATCACAGTCAACGGAAGAGATGTCGAGGAGTACTTCAGCGATCCTCTGTGCATCTATCAGGTCAAGCAGCCCCTTCAGGTCACAGACTCCGAAGGTAAGTATGACATTGTCATCACAGTCTGCGGTGGCGGCCCGTCCGGTCAGGCAGGTGCCTGCCGCCATGGTATCGCCCGTGCACTGGTCAACGAGAACGAGGCCAACAAGCCTGCCCTCCACGCCAACGGCTTCCTCACAAGAGACCCGAGAATGGTCGAGAGAAAGAAGTATGGTCAGCGCGGAGCTCGCCGCAAGTTCCAGTTCTCCAAGAGATAAGTTTTCTTTCATTTCATCCGGAATTTCTGCGCTTCGATTCGAAGCCGTGCACAGAGCACTGTCTTCTCATCTCATCGCAGCCTTCCGGCGAACTGAAAGAAACTTGGGTATCATCCAAGGGATTCAGTTATGAAAGAAATCACTTGCAACAGGGAGCCGTCCTCAAAAGAGGGTGGCTCCTCGCTTTTTATCAAGTGTCAGAACCAGGCTCTGGTCTATCTCGGGATCCGCGAGCACAACAGGAAGGAGCTTTTCACAAAACTTCGGACCAAGGGCTATGAGGTGGATCTCATTGACTCTGTTCTGGACAGTTTTATAGAGGACGGTTCGCTGAGCGAGGAACGCTATGTACGCTCGTTTGTCCGATCGAGCAACAAGCGTCATCCGGAAGGCCGGCTTGTCATGGCCCGCCGTCTTGCCGCAAAGGGTGCCGATAAGGAAGTCTGCGAGGCTGTGCTCAGCGAGGTCTACACTGAACAGTACACCCGGTCTTTGGTCTGTCAGGCCCGGGAAACCGTCGAGCGCAAGGGAAAGGCCCGGACAGAAGAGGAAATTCGTTTCTGTCTGAAAAAGCTGGGTTTCTCCAACAAAGACATCAGTCTGAACGACTAGTTTGTGGTACAATTGAGTCCGATGAGCAGATTCAGACTTCCGATATTCACAGCAGAAACACTCTCCCAGATCATCTGGGGCATGGAGAACCAGGACATGGACTACATGCTCAACATCAAGGACGGCACATTGTATTCCCCCGATCTTTCAATGGAAACGGGAGAGGAGCCGCCCCAGAGTCTGGTGGATATTCCTTCCTGGAGCAGTTCCGACGGCTACCAGCTGATGGTCTCGTTCACAAACTCCTGCAAGGACCCCAAGCTCAAGGAGAGACTTGTCAGGGAGCTCAATTCAAAATCCCACGGGGTGTTCCGCCGATTCAGGGATGTCCTTTCGGAAGATTCCCAGGCCCTGCAGTCCTGGTACGACTTCAAGGATGCCAAGATGCGTGCCCACATCATCTCGTGGTACCGCGAGCACTTCAGAAGCAGCCGGGACGACATTGAGGATGATGAACTCTACGGGGGTGAGCTTCTGTCCGAGTTCGAGGTCAAGCATCTTGAGAGTCTCGATTCCTACTGTACCGCTCTTCTGGAGAACGAAGCAGGGGAGGACCCGCTCAAGCGGAAAATCTTCGGAGCCTTCACCAACAGGGAGGCATATGAGATATGCGAGGGTGATGATCCCAAGGGCGCCCTGGTTTTCGAGATCGTGGACAACATGGCATGCGTGCTTATGTATAATATAGAAGAAAAGTACAGGTGTCAGGGACTGTTCAACCTGCTGTTCGATCTGTTCAACAGGGATATGGAGAGAAGGCAGATAGAGCGTGTGGCAATGCCTTTCGGACCCAGATCCGCTTTCCTGAAAGGTGTTTTTGCAGAGCATGATACGGGTGTTTCAGAGGGTGAGAGTTATGCCGTATACCGTGTCCACGAATGGAATAATGGTACATTTTCATCCGAAACGGCATTCGTTCTCTGAGCACCGCAAAAAAATACCGAAAAATACATCAAATTTTCTGTAACCATTTGCTATTTGGTTGGTTTTTCTTGACAGTTAAGAAGCACATTGTTAGAATGGCTTCAGTATAACGAGAAAAAAAGGGACAAAGCTGGTCTTGGGCCAGCCCCGAAATTATTGGAGGAAGTATGAAAAAAGGTATTATCGTACTTTTGATCGCGGT
>CADBOI010000205.1 GCA_902796335.1 uncultured Spirochaetales bacterium | reverse complement strand
GTCTACTACATGACCAGAATGGCGAACAGGATGAACAGGTCAATTCCGATGGCGTCCGTTCCGAGGTCCTCGATCTCGGGAAGCCCGGGATCCAGAATAGGTGGCGGAGGTTTCGGAAGCAGCGGCTTCTCCGGCGGCGGATTCGGAGGAGGCGGCGGACATGCATGGTGATATCCTGGGCCTGCTGCTCTCTTTTGTTCTTGTTTTATTCTTCATAGGACTTTCGTTTATTGTGGTCAAATCCGGCAGGAGACTTTTCGGAGACTCCTGCCCGGAGGTGGCACGCAAGATCGTCCATATTGGCGTATCCAACTGGTTCTTCATCTACTGCTTTGTCTTCGAGACGGACATCTGGCCGATTGTCGGACTGGGGTTCTTCACTCTTGCCAATGCGTTGATGAATGTTACGGGACTGCTTTCGGTCCTGATGGGTCAGGACAGCAGGACCCGCAACTGGGGTCTAGTCCAATACCCTGTCTCCATCATAATTGTGATTCTTCTCAAGCACTTCGGACTTGGGGATATGGCGGCCGTGGGCTGCGCGGTTCTTGCAATGGGTTACGGAGACGGTCTTGCCTCCCTTGTCGGTAAAGCAGTGAAGTCCAAACGTCTCGGAAGCTGGACGAAGAAGACTTATGCAGGATCTATAACAATGGTCTGTGTGACCATGATTGTTGTGATTCTGATGAAAGTATTCATCGGCGGGGTATCGTTCACAGGAACCCTCGTTTTGAAAGCGGCTCTGGTTGCGGTCTTTGCGGCACTGGTCGAGGCCTTCACTCCGTTCGGTCTGGACAACATGTCTGTTCCGATTGCGATCTTCCTGGTGATGAGGTTCGTATGATTGCATTTCTTGACAACGCGCTGTTCTCTCTGCCCTGGCCATGGTCTTTGGTTGCGGTTGCAGCCATACTTGCCGTGGTGGCGATTCTGGCATATGTCGCCAGAAGCCTTGACGCGGGCGGAGCTCTCTGTGCGTTTGTCATGGGGGTGACCGTTCTGTGGACTACAAGGTTCGCAGGGTTCCTCCTGTTCATGCTGTTCTTTGTCTCGTGCAACATCGTTGGAAAGATCTCCAAGCGCCTGAGGGCAAAGGACAGTTCTCCGGAAGTCCGGGAGAAGAAGGGACACAGACGCGACATCATGCAGGTGGTATCAAACGGCCTGATGGCTACGCTTGCGGCGCTTCTGTGGTTTTTCACGGGAAAGGTCCAGGCTCTGGTGATGTTCGGAGCAGCTGTCGCAGAGGCGACAAGCGACACGTTCGCAGGAGAGGTCGGACGCCTGAGCAGAAAGGCTCCCGTATCCATCCTCACCATGAGGCCGGTCCCCAAGGGACTGTCGGGCGGGGTAACCGCATTGGGAATGGTCGGCGCAATGGCATCGTCCATGGTAATCGCCCTGTGCTGGTTCATCTCCTTCAAAGGCGTGACGGTCTATGAGGCGGCTCTTGTTGGAGTCATGGGCTTTGCCGGTGCGGTGATAGATTCCTATTTGGGTGCGGCTGTCCAGGCCCAGTACTACGACCCGGAAACCAAGGAGATTTCCGAGGATGACGAGCGTGACGGCAGGAAACTTGAGCTGACACGCGGAATCCGTTGGGTGGACAACGACATGGTCAATCTCATGTCGAACACGTTCAGTGCTGTCTTCGCGCTGGGTATGTGTACGCTTATTTTAAAACTGGTCAGGTAAACTTGATTTCTCACGGATTCTTTTGTATCTTTGGTACGGTCGGCGGTATGCCGATTGAATTTGATTCATTTTTATTTAAAGAGGATAGATATTATGGCAAAACAGCTACAGTTCAGTGAGGAAGCCAGAAAGTCTCTGGTGTCCGGTGTTGAGCAGATCGCCAAGGCTGTCATGACGACCTTGGGACCGAAGGGACGCACAGTCCTTCTGGACAAGAAGTACGGCGCTCCGATGATCACAAAGGACGGTGTCACCGTCGCACGCGAGGTCGAGCTTGAGAATCCGTTCGAGAACATGGGTGCACAGCTTGTCAAGGAAGTCGCATCAAAGACAAACGATGTTGCCGGTGACGGAACAACAACAGCAACTGTCCTTGCTTGGGCTATCACCAAAGAGGGAATGAAGAGCGTTTCAGCAGGCGTCAACCCCATGGGTATCAGACGTGGAATCGACAAGGCTGTCGCAGATGCCATTTCAGAGATCAAGTCACAGGCCAAGACGGTCAACGACAAGGAAGAGATCACACAGGTCGCTTCCATTTCCGCCAACAACGACAGAACCATCGGTGAGGAGATCGCCAACGCAATGGAGAAGGTCGGAATGGACGGAGTCATCACTGTCGAGGAGTCCAAGAACATCGAGACCACAACCGATTTCGTCGAGGGAATGCAGTTCGACCGCGGCTACATCTCGGCTTACTTCGCAAGCAACCGCGAGACCATGACAAGCGTCATGGACGATCCGTACATCCTGATCTACGACAAGAAGATCTCCTCCATGAAGGAGCTGCTTCCTGTTCTCGAGAAGGTTGTCCAGACCAGCAAGCCGCTGCTCATCATCGCAGAGGATGTTGACGGCGAGGCTCTGACAACACTGGTTGTCAACTCACTCAGAGGAACACTGAATGTCTGCGCCATCAAGGCCCCCGGCTTCGGTGACAGAAGAAAGGCCATGCTCGAGGATATCGCAATCCTCACCGGCGGACAGGTCATCAGCGAGGAGCTCGGAATGAAGCTCGAGAACGCAGAGCTCACGCAGCTCGGAAGAGCCAAGAGCGTCAAGGTCGAGAAGGAGAACACCACGATCATCAACGGT
>CADBOI010000204.1 GCA_902796335.1 uncultured Spirochaetales bacterium | reverse complement strand
TTCGGTTCTACTGGGATGGAGGGATTCGAACCCCCAAAGGCAGAACCAGAATCTGCAGTGTTACCATTACACTACATCCCAAAAAATCCAAACGAACATTTGGAGATTACAAAAAACCCAATGTTCTGTCAATAGATTTGCCGTTATTTATCTTCAGCTCTTTTTCAGCTCTTCTTGAAGGCACTGACCCGGGCTGATGCTGAAAGGCTGAAATCGGACCTGAACCCATCGGCAATGTACCTGTATCCAAGTCCTGCAACCATAGCTCCGTTGTCGGTGCAAAGCTTCAGGCTCGGGAAACTCACCTCGTAGCCCTTCTCCTCATACGCCTTCAGCGAACTCCTGACAAGTGAATTCGCAGCCACTCCGCCACCGGCTGAGATGCGCATGAGTCCGGTATCCTTAAGAGCCTTGTCCACCCTCTTTATCAGCATACCCACGGCTACGCGCTGGAAGCTGGCTGCGATGTTCTCAGGAGTAGCAGGCTTTCCTGTCGAGAAGATGTCCAACTGGTTGATCACAGCGGTCTTCAGTCCCGAATAGGATATGTCGTAGGGATTGTATGACGCACCCATCTTCGGTCCCGAGAACTTGAAAGCCATCGGATCACCCTTCTGGGCAAGACGGTCTATCATAACTCCGCCCGGATATCCAAGGCCATAATGCTTGGCAACCTTGTCGAAGGCCTCTCCGATAGCATCGTCCACTGTAGTTCCCAGAACTTCTATGCTGTCATAGCTGTCCACCCTGCAGATCACAGTATGGCCGCCCGAAAGCAGCACACCCAGATACGGATACTCAAGCGGATGCTCGATCTGGGGAGCATACAGATGAGCCCTGATATGATCGATTCCGATGAACGGTACATCCAGAACCGATGCAAGTCCTTTGGCGAAGTTAAGTCCTACAAGCAACGATCCCAGCAGTCCTGGCCTGGATGTGGCTGCAATGGCTCCAATATCCTTCTTCTCAATTCCGGCTTGCCTGACAGCAGCATCCACGACCTGCGAGATCCATTCAGTATGGAGTCTGGAAGCAAGCTCGGGAACAACACCGTCAAACGGTCTGTGAAGCTCTATCTGTGTTGCGATAACGTTAGACAGGATGTTCCTGCCGTCCTCTACAACCGCGGCGGAACACTCGTCACATGAGGTCTCAATTCCAAGTACGTACATCAGATATCCTCGTTGATGAACTCATTTATGTCATCATCGTAGTCTTCTTCTACCCGGATCGGAGAGAACTTGCCCGCAAAGAACATGTCTATGAGCCTCTGCTGATTCGCCTGAGGAGCGGCATCATCAATATAAGAGACAAGTTCTTTTGAAAGGGGAATTCCGTAGACCTTGGCTCCGCGCTTGGCTTTCTTGGAAGAAATGAGCTCGTCGGTCGTCGGTACGATCATGATTCTGTTCATGCTCTAAAATTAACTTCGACCACACAAATAGTCAACAGAGTTATTTACAAATGCCAACAGATTGGTTAATCTTGGCAACGTACGCCAGATTAGCTCAGGGGTAGAGCAGCTCACTCGTAATGAGCAGGTCAAGGGTTCAATTCCCTTTTCTGGCTATGGACGAGGCCCTGGCTTTTGCCGGGGCCTCATTTGTTCCAACTGAGAAATGAAAAAGAGAATCGTTCTTGCCATCTTAATATGCATCCTCCCATTGTCAATCGTCTCTGCCGGACAATCTGTATTCGACATCCAACTGTCACCCTACTCATATCAGAAACTTACATTCGACAATGATACATACAACTCTGATTATGGCTTCTCCGCCGAAATCGGCTACCGAAACTACATATGGAAAGGCCTCTCGATAGGTGGTGAATTCACATTTAGTTTCTATAGATACAATGATTTCTCCAACATCAGCATATACACCCTGATGGCCAGAGGCGGTTGGACATACAAGTTCCAGAACAAACATCTTTCAGCAACCGCCGACCTTGAAGTTGGACTTGACCTGATGAAAACAGACAGAAAGCTTGATGTATCCTTCAAGTCTGCTGTCGATGCAAGAATGGCATATAAACTCAACGGCATCCTATCAGTCACTGCAGGTCTGAACGTGGGCCTGTCATTCCATGACGGAAAACCTGACTTCTCCCTCTCTCCAAAGTTCGGAATGCTCATCTCACCCAACAGGTTTCCCTTCCACGGCGCAGGAATAGGATTGGTGATGGATGGAAAAATCCTGATGGGCAAGCGCTCAACCTCTCCATACAAGGAC
>CADBOI010000203.1 GCA_902796335.1 uncultured Spirochaetales bacterium | reverse complement strand
TTAAGGTGGATATATTATGGCACGTAGATGTGAGATTTGTGGAAAGGGAACAATGTCCGGTAACGTTGTTACCAGAAAAGGTCAGGCAAAGAAGAAGGGTGGTGTCGGTCAGCACATCGGTGTCACAACAAAGAGAGTGTTCAGACCGAATATCATTGCAGTCAAGACAGTCATCAACGGAACTCCGACAACTGTCAAGGTCTGTGCAAGATGCCTCAGAGCTGGAAAGATCCAGAAGGTTGTCTGATTACAGATATCCCTTTTGATAGCAGATAAAAGAATCCCGACGTGTGTCGGGTTTTTTTTATAATTGATGCCTGTGTAAACATCCCTATGCTACAATAGGAACGGCCTCATTAGGAAAAACCTCAAATACCAAAGTAAGAAAAGGAGCCCGAGAAACCATGAGAAAACTGTTGTCAATGATGCTCTGTCTGTGCCTCTGCCTCTGCATTCTGGCAAGCTGCGCAACCACAGGGTCTGCAGGCACATATGCAAAGAAAGCGAAGATTACGATGAAGACCTATCCCGTCTATGCCTTCAAGACATCGGAAGCCTGGAAAGAGGCTTTCCCCATCTATTTCGTGGACGGTGTGGAGGACCTGCCGTTTATCGAGCTGTCCGACTTCCGGGATTTCATGGTTGATATCTTCCACAAAGATGATTTGTCTGACGGAGAAATAGCATATGACCTGGCACTCAATGTCATAAAAGAAGGGAAGGAAGTCGCGCTTACCCGTGAAACCGAATTCTTCATGGATGTGGATTTCGAGAACGGAAAGATTACATTCCTGGATTTTGTGGCCTTCAATCAGATGCCGAATGCCGGATACATGGAAATCAACGGGTTCCCGGAGACAAAGAACGGCAAGCCCTTCCTTCTCCGGCGCACGCAGGACCGTAACCTCTACGGTGATCTTTCGGTTGTGGATCTGAAGAAGTACGGAATCCCGATGTACGTGCAGGACGGAAAGTATCTGCTGCCCATGCAGACACTTTTCGGATTCACCCTTTCAGACAACAGTGTGGGCGTGTATTTCAACGGCCAGGCCATCTACGTGAACGCCATATCAGTCATGACAAACCCGGTCAGGGCTCTCGAGGTGAATCTCCAGCTTTCCGGATTGCTGACAGCCGATCTGATCCAGAAGATGATGTCATTCGAGGGACCGAAAGAGGATCGTCTGAATTACCTGCTGGAACTGGTCAGTCAGGGGTCCGACAAGGGAAAGGAAATTGTCGAGCAGTACAAGGCCGACCTTGATTCAAACATGTACAACAAGTATGCCTCGGCATCCAAGGCCCCGCGCAGCTTCGAACTGATTAAGTACGGCTTCAACGAGCTGGCCATGGAACTGGATTACCTTTACGGGTTGAAGGAGATACACAACATCACGGATTTCCGCACGTTCTTCCTTCAGAACGAAGTCGGAATAGGCCTTGCCGATCCCGATGCAGCCAAGGCAGACCAGGCTCTTACCGATCTGACGTTGCTCTGGTTCGACGACGGTCACTCCAGTATCGTGTCGGCATCTTATCTTTCGGAATCCGATCCGGCAACCGTGTACGGATTCGGTATAAGCGCCAGGCAGAACCTGAGCACGAATCTTTCCGCACTCCGTTCCCAGTTCCCCGGATCGTCTCTGCCCTACTATGAGGTGGGGGATACGGCATATGTCTGTTTCGATTCGTTCTCGGCTACTTCGGATGATAAAGGCACAGTGGATTACTACAAGCTGGCGGAAGAAGGAAACATGCCGATTGACACCATCGGCATCATCTATGAGGCGCACAGGCAGATTACAAGGGAAAACAGTCCGATCAGGAATGTCGTCCTGGATCTCAGCAACAACGGCGGAGGAGTTGCATCAACTGCCTTCTACGTGCTCGGCTGGTTCCTTGGAGAGGCGAACTATTCCTACAGGAATACGTTCAGCGGAGCTCAGACTACCCATTATTTCAGGGCGGATGTAAATCTGGACTACGAGTTTGATGAGAACGATACTCTTGCGGGCAGGGATCTGAACCTGTACTGCCTGATTTCTCCGGTGTCGTTCTCCTGCGGCAACCTGGTCCCATGGGTATTCAAGACGGACGGAAGCGTGACGTTGCTGGGCAAGCCCTCCGGTGGCGGAAGCTGTGTGGTGGGATACAACACGACTGCCTGGGGAGCCTCTTATCAGTACTCCAGCAACCAGCAGCTTTCATTTACAAAGAACGGTTCGTATTACAATGTCGACCAGGGTGTGGAACCCGACTTCTTCATCAATGACTACAGGCACTTCTATGACAGGGAGGCCCTGACACAGTTCATCCACGGACTGTACTGATGTCAGCCTTAAGTCTTACATGACCCTCATCGTGGGCAGGTTTCGGATGGCCAATGTGGTGCAGCAGCCTGCTCCGAACAAGGATTCCATGTGTCTGAAATAGTCCTCTGTCCTGGCAATGGGGATATATGCCTCGAGTGTTCCGGCAAAGCCTCCGCCTTGGACGCGGTATGCACCCTCGCCATCCAGGAATGACTGCGTCATGGCATAGGCGAGGGCAATGCCCTGCTCATGTGCGGACTTGGGACTGTAGATGTTCTGAAGATATTTGAATGATGAGCTTCCGCTTGCGGTGACGGTTTTGAGATAGGTCTGGAAATCTCCGTCCAGAAGGGCGTTCACCATGACATCGACCTTGCGGTTCTCCTCGAAATAGTGGAATGCACGCAGGATGGCCCTGTCGTTGCCGAGCTTCTCGCGCAGGGCGCCGATGTTTTCGAAGAAGTCCTTTTCGGCTATGTCTCTCAGTGTTTTCTGGCCGAAATAGGCTGCAACGGATTTCATCTCTCTGGGGATTGAGGCGTAGTCGTCGGTAAGGTCAGCGTGGTTGCCGCCGGTGGTGGTTATGACCAGATTGTAGCCGTAGTCGGCAAAATCAACTTTGATCGGAGTGATCACGGGGCTGGAGGGGTCTTTGAAGTCGATTCCAACAATGCCGCCGTTTGCGCATGCTATCTGGTCCATAAGGCCGCTGGGCTTTCCGAAGTGTATGTTCTCAGCCTCCTGCCCCATGATGGCAAGGTCTGTTGTTGAGAATCTGTCGTTGTTGTAAAGATTGTTGAAGATTGTTCCGATGAGGACTTCGACAGATGCCGAGCTGCTGAGGCCCGAACCTTTGAAAACCTTTGAGCTGACATTGGCCTGAAAGCCACCGACTGTGCCTCCGCGTTTTACAATGGCCGCGGCAACTCCTTTGATCAGGGACTCGGTGGTGCCGAAGAGGGTTTCCTTTATGGACAGGTCTGCAAGATCGACCTCGATGGCAAGATATCCTTCGCTGTTGAAGACGACTTTGTTGTCCTTTGTGGGGTGGACAGCCGCAATGGTGTCCAGATCGATGGATCCTGCAATCACCTTGCCGAGGTTGTGGTCAGTATGGTTTCCTCCGAGCTCAGTGCGTCCCGCCGTCGAGAACACCGCCTTGGCCTTGGTTCCGAACAGGTCCTGATGCTTCTGTGTCAGTTCCTCGAATCTTCTTTCCACGCTCTTTCTGTCTGCGAGTTTTCCGTACAATCCAGCAATATCCATCGTCGATTCTCCTGAGCAATGATGCAATGAAATTATATAGCATATTGCCTGACGGGTATAGCAATTTGCCTTTTTTCAGGAACCTTACACCGGCTATGGGAGAGTCGTGTCTGCCGGAGGTCAGGTAGAATATTGTATCGGCCAGACGCTTCGGATTCCAAGCATTCTTTGAGGCATACATCGGGTTGAAACGCAACTCCGGGCGGGCCGTATTCCGGTTACGTGAACCGCACAGAAGGTACGATGCTTCAGTCGGATTGAATCGGAACGGCCATAGTCTGACCAAGGTGGTGATTGCCTTTATCGTGTCCGGTTCCCTTATGACCTGTCTGAGGCAGACATCGCAACCGGTGCATTCTGTTTTCTCCTGTCCCAGAGCAAGAAGAAGGGCCTGCCTTCTGCACCTTTCTGACGTGAAGATATCAAGGAGAGGGGACTGTGGTTCGGTATCCATCCGGTTGACCAGCACCCAGGCGGTGGAGTCTTCTCCGTCTCGTCCGGCCCGACCTGATTCCTGCAGATATTCCTCGATATCATCAGGCAACTTGTGATGGATTACCGTACGTATGTCCGGTTTGTCCACGCCCATTCCGTAGGCCGATGTTGTTACCAGCACACCGTCGTGTGACTTCATGAACCAGGATTCGATGGATTCCCTTTCACCTCTGGAAAGCCCCGCATTGTAGTATCGGACCGGGATGCCGGAAAGCTCCATACATAAGGTCATGCAGAGCTTTTTCGTATCCCTGCGTGTCCTGCAGAAAACTATAGCAGGCTTTTCACAACTTGAGACCAGCTGGACCAGGGACTGTTCGGGACAAAGTGTGGGCAGGGCCCTGTAGGTGATGTTGGGTCTGTCCGCATCGCCTCGAACAATAAGAGGCTTTGTTGTGAACAATACCCTCCTGATATCGTTTATCGTCTGTTTCGATGCTGTTGCTGTGAAGGCAAGCACCTGATTGGGTCTCAGAATCTTGACGACTTCGCCTAGTCCGAGATAGGAAGGGCGGAAGTCCTTTCCCCATTGCGAGATCACATGGGCCTCATCCACAACCAGAAGACTTATGCGCAATTTGCTCAGACGGTAAAGGACCCTGCGGTTCTGGAGGCTCTCTGGTGTTGTGACAAGAATCTTGGTTCCGTTTCCGAGTTTCCGGAAGAGGCTGTCCCTTTCGGAGACAGACTGTCCGCCGCGCAGACAGACACAACTGATTCCAGCCTTGTCCAGCTTTGAGATCTGGTCGTTCATCAGGGCAAGGAGGGGATAGACAATTATGGTTATTCCGCTGCACAGATGTGCCGGAATAAGGAAGCAGAGTGACTTGCCCGTTCCGGTGGGAAGAACAACTATCTGGTTCCTGACAATGTTGCTCTGCTCCTGCTCCATGATTCTCTGGATGACAAGGATCTGATAGGGCTTCAATGCTCTGATTGAGAATCTCTCCGAGGCTGTACGGATGATGGTGTCGAGTATGTTCTCCATACAGACATATACAAAAAGTTTGCTGTTTTCATAAAGGTTTCCTGAAAAGATTTTTCACTTTATGTATTCAGTATTTGAACAGATGTGTTATACTCAAATTGCTCGTTATACTAAAACAGAAAAGAGTGGTTTCAGATGCCTGTCAGGCTATGGGGCCGGGAAGGG
>CADBOI010000202.1 GCA_902796335.1 uncultured Spirochaetales bacterium | reverse complement strand
TCCGGTGGCAAAGGCTGGCAGTTTTATGCCACCTGTTTTGCCAAGAACAACGAGAATGGATGCAACGACCAAGAATCAAAGGAAAAACCTGCATACCAAAACACAGGGAACAGGGATTTTGGTGGCAAGACTTTCAATTCGGAGATAAAAAAGAGCTCCCTCGTTTGAAGGAGCTCTCTGTTTCTTCCAAGGACTGGAATTACTTCTCTGCCTCGTAAGCTGTCGGTGCGGGTGCAACGCCTTTCTTCCACTCGATTGCATTGACCAGGTAGAAGGTGATGACGCTGACCAGACATCCGAATACGACAGGCATCAGATACTTGGTGATCTCGACACCCTTGGTGCTGAGGATCTGCCATACGATGAATCCGGCTGTACCGGTGATGATCGAGATCAGACCGGAGTTCTTTGTTGCGCGTGTCACGACAAGGCCGAGGCCATATGCTGCGAACGGACCTGCGCATCTGATTCCGAATGCGAATGTGTTCATCGTTGTGATTGGGATGCTTGCGAATGAGATGACCATTGCAACTCCACAGCAGATGATGTTGCAGACTCTGGTTGCCCAGACTTCCTTCATGCCGGTGAGGTCCTTGCTGCAGTATGGCTTGTAAAGGTCGTTGATGATCATTGTGGACATACAGAGCAGGTTGGAGTCGGCAGAGGACATCGTAGCGGAGATGATTGCTGCGGAAATGATTCCGGTGATGATTGTCGGGGCATAGGCCTGTGTGACGGCCATCATGGCGTTGGAACCGTTGGCGAGCAGGTTGGGGATGCTGTCCTTCATTGCCAGAGCGGCAAGACCGAGCAGTGTCGGGAATGCAGCCATTGCAGCCATGAGGACTGCTGAGACGAAGGAAGCTGTCTTGGCTGTCTTCTCGTCCTTTGCAGTCTCGAATCTGGAAACCATCTCAGGACCTGAAAGGAATGTGCAGAAGTAGTTGAAGATGTAGCCGATGATGTAGGCCCAACCGATCTTTGTGAAGCTTGTCTGACCTGCAGGAAGCTTTGCATTGATTGCTGCCCATCCGCCGCAAGCCTTGATGACGATCGGGGTTGCGATTGCAAGACCGACCAGGATGATCAGGAACTGCACCATATCGGAGATCTGGTCAGCAATCATTCCACCGAAAGTGGTGTAGAGTATGATGACGATACCTGCGATGATCATGCAGAGTTTGACGTTCATTCCGGTGAGTGTTGCAACAACGGAACCGGAAGCGGCGACCTGTGAAGAGGTGAGACAGAACAGGGCAAGAACGTTGAGAACTGCTGTGAAGCCAGAGCTGAACTTACCGAAACGTCTTCCGACAACCTCCGGGATTGTGACGGCCATGGTCTTTCTGATTTTCGGAGCGAAGTATGCGAGTGGGATCATTGCAATTGAAGCTGCAAGGACGTACCACATTGCACTCATTCCCCATGAGCCGAATGCCTTCTGTGCCAGACCGGTGGTACATCCACCGCCGATGTTGTTTGCCGAGAGTGAGAATGCGACCATGAAGATACCCATTCTTCTACCAGCGAGCATGTAGTCTTCAGCACCCTTGATTTTGAGCTTACCTACCACATAACCGACAATGAGCATACCTACGAGGTAGCCGATCACGATTATGAGAGCACTTGTGTTGACAACCATTTTTTCCTCCTCTAGAAAGTATGATTTTCTGTATTTTAATACATATTTGTAAACTTTTTAAATAAAAATCGAACAATTTGTTGAAAAAAATATTCAGAAAGCATATTTTTTCGGTTATCTTGTTGTCATGAGTATCGAAAATGAGATCGCAAAGAGGAGTTCCTGGTACGAATTCTGCAGTTTCTATGCTGACAACCAGGGGCATATCAGCGAAAACGGAGTTTATATCTATCTGGACGACGTGACCTTTTTCTGCAAAGGGCCGGATTTCGAGACGAGCTTCAAGGCAATGGATGTGCTTTACACTGACCGTGTGCTGAAGACGCATGTCACGGAATACCTTGAAGGTAAGCGCAGCAAGGTCAGAAGAGCGAGTGTCTTGGCCGTGTTCGGAGCCGATACTCTTACCTGTATAGAGCTTGATGGCAAGAGGCTGATTTTCATCAAACTTAAGGACATGGCGTTCAAGCAGCTTCTGAGCATCGCGCAGGCAAAACAGAAGTACAGCAAGACCGTGGCGGACAGGAACTAAAAAACCCTAAAACAGCATTTAAAAGGTCTCAAATTGCGTTTTTTTCTTGCGACTATATTCATTGAGGTGTAAAATTACAAAAGGCCGATTTTATACGGCCGATATTCGTCTAAACTGCATTTCAAGTGAGATTTCTCACACACAAAGGAGAGTGAAATGAAAAAAATCCTTGCTTTTTTCCTTATTGCAATGGTTGCATTCGCAGCATTCGCAAACGGAGAGACAGAGCTCAAGCCCGCTGCAAAGACAGAGGTTGAGCTTGCAATCGAAAAGGCCCAGACAATGACCCTGGCAGAGCTCGAAGCTGCAGCCAAGGCAGAGCTCGAGGCCAATCCGGATCTTACATTCAACGCAGATTCCCTCACATCAGGAATCAAGAAGGCTCTTGCTGCATTCGAGAAGAAGTACGAGTGGGCAGCCGGAAGAACAGCCTACAACAGCAAGAAGGGTTCCGAGTATCAGCCGAAGCTCATCGCCGCTCAGAAGGCAAACAGCTACATCGCTGACTTCGTCATGATCCAGGATGCATCGTTCCTCAAGAACGCCATGCTGGACACACACTTCCTGCTCAGCTACGATCCGTCCGATGCAGAGATCAAGATTGCTGACGGCGACAAGAATCCGCTTGTCGGAGTTACATTCAACAAGGTCTTCATCTACGACAACAGAACTGTCGGACCGGACCAGCTGAAGAACGTATGGCAGATGACAGGTGTCGACGGTGTCTCCCTCAAGGGTGTCCACAACGTCTCCTATCAGAATCCGCTCGGAGAGGACATCAACATGAGCTTCCTCATCATGCTCACCAGCCCATCCTCATGCGAGAGACTTGCCAAGGCCTACAAGAGCTACTTCGGCAAGGACTATGTTGACGAGCCCGAGTACATGAACATCGGTTACAAGTTCGTCAAGGAGTTCATCGGCAACGTCGGTTACTGGCACAGCTCAGACTCAAGCGAGATCAAGGGTCTCATGAACTATGCCGATGACGGAAGAATCATCTTCGCCGGTCTCTGCAAGCTCAAGGATTACGAGTACTACAAGAAGGACTACAAGGATTCCGATCTGTACTACACCAAGACCGTCACAGCCGGTGGTTGGAACAACGAGATCGAGGGCTTCGACGGATTCGTCTACAACATGTGGACACTGATCCCCGCAACCGCAAAGCTTCCTTACACAGCATGTCTGTTCATCAAGTACATCCATTCTGCTGAAGGTTACAACGCAGGTTGGGGTGGAATCCTCGGATACTACTCATCCAACACAAACATTCCGTCAGTCGACGGCGATCCCGCTCTGTCCGAGTGGAAGCAGAAGTGTGTTGTCGAGGATGTCCAGTACATCGACAAGTCCTATGCAACAGTCGTCAAGTTCATCAACATGGCCCTTGCAGGAAAATAAGATAGAACAACACCGGGGGCGGAGACGCCCCTTTTTTTTGTTGAAGGGAGTTAACAATGGCTGAAAAGACCATCAGTCCTTTGAGAAGCAGGTTCACGACCTACTTCTCCAAACCGGCGAACATCATCACCATCTGCTTCCTGCTCATCCTGATCCTTACCGTTGTCCTGCCTCTGAGCACGCTGCTCATCGGTTCGTTCAAGGTCAACGGCAACCAGGAGGCGGTATATCTGGGCCGTGATGTTTCCGACGGTGACTTTACGTTCCACCACTGGGTGGAGCTTCTCACAAGCAAAGACTTCTCCTATGCCAAGATCAAGTTCTGGATTCCGTTGGGACAGTCCACACTCATGGCGTTGATCGCCTGTTTCGTGGCAGTCGTCTTCGGAGGAGTCGTTGCATGGTTCATCACACGAAGCAACCTGCCGTGCAAGAAATTCATCTCCACGGTCTTCGTGTTCCCGTACATAATGCCCAGCTGGTCAATGGCCATGTTCTGGGAGAACTTCTTCAAGAACACACAGATCAATGCGGGAAAAGGAATGCTCCAGGCTCTAACCGGCATATGCGTGCCCGAGTCCATGGTCTACGGACTGTTCCCCTGTGCCATGGCCCTTGGTCTGCACTACGCGCCGTTCGCATATATTCTCATCGGAGGAATCCTGCGCAACATGGATGCCAACCTTGAGGAGGCAGCCACCGTCCTGAAGGCCAGCAGGTTCAAGATCCTGTACCGTGTCACATTGCCCATCGTCATGCCGGCTCTGGTGTCCACGGTCCTGCTTGTCTTCTCGAGCAGCATCAGCAGCTTCACGGTTCCGTTCTTCCTGAACAAGAGCAGCATCAACAGCGGAAACAACTTCATTGCCATCTCCGTCCAGATGAGAAGCCTTATCAACACAGGATTCACAAAGGGTCAGGGTTATGTGCTCGCCATCATCCTGATGCTGTTCTCCATTGCGATCCTCACGGTGAACAACTACATCACCGGAAGCCGCAAGTCCTTCACCACTGTCACCGGAAAGTCCGGCCAGGTGTCTCTTGTCAAACTCGGCAAGGCCAGGATTCCCGTTGCGGTGGTCATCCTGATCATCGTCGGATTCTTCGCCATTGTCCCGATGTTCTCGTTCGCAGCCGAGAGCCTTCTCGAGGTGCCGGGAGACTACAGGACGCTGACACTCAGATACTGGCTCTCGTCGGAGCCGTTCGAGGGCAGCAACAAGGGCGATACGATCGGTATTCTCAAGAGCATGTTCATGTGGAAGGCCCTGGGAAGAAGCCTGTTGCTTTCATTGATCGTTTCCGCCATAGCCGGAACGTTCGGTATCCTGATCGGATACGCTGTGGCAAGAAAACGCGGAAGCAGGGCTGCAACCCTTGTCTCCAACCTCGCGTTCCTGCCGTATCTGATCCCGTCGATGAGCTTCGGTGCCGTCTATCTCGCACTGTCCTACACAAAAGGCTTCACGTGGCTTGACGGCTCGTTCCTGATCCTCATCCTTGTCGGATCGATCAAGTTCATGCCGTTCGCTTCAAGAACGGGAACCAGCGCCATGCTCCAGCTTTCGGGAGAGATCGAGGAAGCTGCCATTGTCATCGGTGTGCCATGGTTCAAGAGAATGACCAAGATTCTGTTCCCGATCCAGAAGTCAAGTTTCATAAGCGGATATCTGCTTCCGTTCATCTCCTGTATGAGAGAGCTGTCATTGTTCGTCCTGCTGGTCCCCAGCTTCCAGACATTGGCAACCAGCATGCTGCAGGAATACAGCAGAACAGGACTTACGCAGTCCAGTAACGCGGTCAACCTTCTTATCATCGTCGTCGTCCTGGTGATCCAGTTCGTCGTCAACAAGTTGACCGGTGCAAGCATCGACAAAGGAGTGGGAGGAAATTGATATGCCGAAAATCGTACTTGAACACGTAACAAAAAGATTCCAGAAATTCACAGCTGTAGAAGACCTCAACATGGTCATCGAGGATAGAGAGTTCATCATCCTGCTCGGACCTTCCGGATGTGGAAAGACCACCACACTGAGAATGATCGCAGGACTGGAGACCCCGACCGAGGGAAGAATAACGATCGGTGACACGGTTGTCTTCGATTCGGAGAAGAACATCAACCTCTCACCTGCAAAGAGAGACATCGGTTTCCTGTTCCAGAACTATGCCCTGTGGCCCCACATGACGGTCCACCAGAACATCGCTTTCGGACTTGAGAACCTCAAGTGGCCCAAGGCCAAGATCGACGAGAGGGTCAAGGAAATGCTTGCCATGCTCAAGATCGAGGAGTTCGACAAGCGCTATCCGGCAGAGCTTTCCGGAGGACAGCAGCAGCGTGTCGCAATCGCACGTACCCTTGCTCCGAAGCCGAAGGTACTTTTCATGGACGAGCCGCTCTCGAACCTCGATGCCAAGCTCCGCCTGGAGATGAGAATCGAGCTCAAAAGACTGCACACCGACACTGACTCGACATTCGTCTATGTCACCCATGACCAGCTTGAGGCCATGACGCTCTCCTCGAGGATCTGTCTGATCAAGAACGGACTTCTCCAGCAGTTCGATCCTCCGATGGACACATACTCGAATCCGGCCAACATCTTCGTAGCCGACTTTGTCGGTAACCCGTCGATGAACTTCATCCAGGCAAAGGGTAAGGTCACGGGAGACAAGACCGCGGAGGTTTCCTTCTTCGGAAAGAACTTCACATTCAAGAGCAAGACCGCTCTCGGAAAGCTGTCAGGAGACGATGTCGTTGTCGGTATCAGACCCGAGTTCATCCACCTTGAGAAGGAAGGCCTTGATGCAAAGGTCTACGGAACACTGCCTGCAGGAATGGAGACCACGGTCAAGCTCGATGTGGACGGATACATCCTGACATCGGTCAAATTCGGAAGCGTGGACTACAAGCTTAACAGCAAGATGTCATACTCTATCGAGGGTGACGGAATAATCCTGTTCGACAAGGAGTCGACAAAGAACATAGGAAAGGGAACCCTGGCACTTGCCTGAGCCTTTTAGGTTCCGTTCATCAACCCTTATCTGCACGATGTTGCAGGTAAGGGTTTTATTATTGCCTGACTTATACTAAACTTATGGAGACGATGACCAGAGCCGATCTTGCAGACATTGGAAGGAACCTCAGACCCTTTGACAAGAATGCCGAGAAGGCAGTTCTTTCCCGCTGGGACAACATTGCAAAACCCATAGAAGGGTTGGGCATCTATGAGAAGATAGTGGCCAGGATCGGAGGAATCCGGAAGACGGATTCTCCCGTAATCGACAACCGTTCGCTTGTCCTTTTTTTCTCGGACAATGGAATAGCCCAAAGCGGTGTCTCCCAGAGCGATGTGGAGGTGACACACAAGGTCGCCAAGGCCACTGCCGCCGGCAGATCAACAGCCTGTCTGATGGCTCAAAAAGCAGGAATAAATATAATTCCAATTGATATCGGCATGAAAGGGGATATTGTTACCGGTCTGGTCAACCACAGGATAAGTGAAGGTACAGAGAGCTTTCTCAAGTCCTGCGCCATGTCCGAAGAGCAGGTTCTCAAGGCAATTGAAGTCGGTTACAACATTGCTATGCAGTTGAAAAAAGAAGGCTGTGATCTGGTCCTTCTGGGAGAGATGGGTGTGGCAAACACAACCACCTCTACGGCCGTCGCCTGCGCACTTTTGGGAAAGGACCCCACGCAGTTCACCGGACACGGTTCCGGTCTTTCGGAAGAAGCTCTGAAGCATAAGGCAGTCACCATCAGGGATGGAATCGAAAAGCACGGATTCGGTTCTGCTTTGTCCGATCCTTTTGAAGTGCTCCGTAGTCTTGGTGGCTATGACATTGCGGCTATGGTGGGTGTTTTCCTGGGTTCTGGTTGCAGCGGTATTCCCGTTGTTCTGGACGGGGTTGTCTCACTTGCAGCCGCCCTTGTCACGCAGAAATTGTTCCCCGGAATCACGGATGTGATGATCGCCTCGCACAGACCCAGGGAGCCCATCGCCCGGCTCATTATGGACGAGCTTGGATTGTCGGCTCCCATGGATGCGGATCTGGCGCTGGGAGAGGGAACAGGTGCCATTCTCCTTGTTCCCCAGATCGACATCTGTCTTGAACTATACAGAAACGGGCTGTCGTTCGATGGCCTTGGAATGGATTCTTACAGGAGGTACGATAGCTGATGCTGTTCGACAGATACCCCGTTCTTGAAGATGAAACCATCCTCATCCACAAGATGAGCGAATCAGATGCAGGCGACCTTCATGACCTGGCGACAGATCCGGAAGTATATAAAACCCTTCCTACTTTCCTTTTCGAGCAGAAATATCCGGACGCACTGGAAGTTATCAGACGTCTGGACAGGGAATGCTTCGAGAAAAAGGATTCGATCATCATGGGTGTGTACCTGAAAACCGACCCACAGAGGCTGATAGGGATTGCCGAACTGTACAACTACGAGGAAGAGAAGCAGAAGGCTTCAATCGGCTACCGCCTGAACTCCAAGTACTGGGGCAAGGGTCTGGGAACAAGGATCGCGGCCCTTCTCACGGGCTATCTGATGGACAGGGGTGACATAAAGACAATCACCGCCCATGTGATGAAGTCGAACACAGCCTCTGCCACTGTCCTTTCCAAAAACGGATTTCTGGCCAAATCCCAGGATGTGCTCGAGGATTTGGACTACAGGGAAAAGCTTATGACCGACAAATACCTGTTCAAGAAGACTTGGATGTACGATACGGTGGGCAAGTCCGAAAACAGGCTGGATGCCCCCGACAAGGTAACAGGCAGAGCAATCTACACCGCCGACATAAGAATGGACGGGGTCCTGGAGGTCTCGCTTGTAAGGTCTCCTGTCGCTCATGCGGTTTTGAAAGGGATCAAGGCTCCTGCAATTCCCGAAGGCTGCTATCTTTTCACAGCCAGGGACCTGAAGCAGAACTTCATTCCTTCCATCTTCAGCGAACAGCCCGTGCTTGCTTATGACCGTATCCGCTACCAGGGCGAGGCCGTTGCCATTGTCGCGGCTCCGACAAAGCAGGTTGCGGACGAGCTGGCATCCAAGGTTGAACTTGACCTCGAGGTCCTCAGGACCGTGGACGCAATAGAGGATGCTCTGGACGAGGGTTTTCCGAAACTCTTCGAGAACGGCAACATCTGCTCGTCGTTCCATTCGGACAAGGGCGATGTGGATTCGGCATTCAAAGGCTGTGATCTGGTTCTTGAGGGTTCCTTCGAGACACCGGTCCAGATCCACGGTTTCATGGAACCCGAGGCCGCGTTCTGCCATATTGACGACGACGGAAGGCTTTCGTTGATCTCATCCACCCAGAACGCCTATGCGGACCTGTACACCGTTGCAACCGCAACAGGGCGCGACCCGGCGACCATCACATCCCGTGCGGCCACGGTAGGAGGGGCCTTCGGCGGAAAGGACGGCAACACCGCCCAGGTCTATGCCGCGGTGGTGACCCATCTCACAGGACAGCCTGCAAGATTTGTCTACAGCAGGGAGGAGAACCTCAGATGGGGCATGAAACGCCACAGTTCGAAGACCCATGCAAAGGTCGGGTTCTCCAAAGACGGACACATTATCGCCGCAGACTGCAGCATGCTTCTGGACGGCGGAGCCTATGCACTTCTGGGCCCCTCGGTCCTGAGACTGGGACTCGAGCATTTCACGGGAGCGTACAGCGTTCCCAACGTCAGGCTTGACGGAAAGCTTCTGTACACGAACCATGCGCCGGCTTCGGCCATGAGAGGCTTCGGTGCCCCTCAGGCGGCATTCGCATTCGAGAACCTTCTCAACCGCGCGGCCGCACAACTCGGAATCAGCCAGCTTGCGATAAGGAAGATCAACGCCATCCATAAGGGACAGAAAGGTCCCATGGGTGGAGAGAACGAGCACGAGATAGCTCTCTCGGAGGCTCTGGACAAGTTCAGCCAGAGCGATTTCTACAGGGAGATGACCGAGAACCCCGAGAAAGGATGCGGATATTCGATTGCCGTGGGCATGATGTCCAGCGGACTTGGAAAACACATTCCCGACACATGCCATGTGACAATCGACAGAAAAGGGGATGCATATACCGTCAGGACATCGCTTGTGGACATCGGACAGGGCAGCCAGACTGTCCTTGCCCAGATCGCCGCCGAGGCACTGGGAGTGGACATCAGATGCATAGACATGCAGATGGGACAGACGGACAACAATGCCGACAGTGGCTCCACCGCAGCAAGCAGGTCCACGTTCGTCTGCGGAAACGCAATCCTCAGGGCGGCAGCGGCCATCCGCAAAGGTGCGGACCATGCAGAGGAAAGCTATTCCTTCCCCGAGGCTTCGGGAGAGGCGATCCACACATACTTTGCCTTCATGGTCCAGGGTGCCAAGGTCAGGATAAATCCGGTTTCCGGAGCTGTTGAGGTTCTCTGGATGCACAGCACAACCGATACGGGCCAGGTGATCAATCCCACCGTTTTCTACGGACAGGTCTTCGGCGGGGTTGCAATGAGCCTCGGCATGACGCTTTCGGAGCAGATCAGGTACAGGGACGGCATCAGTGCCGAGAACAGCCTTGCAAACTACATAATGCCCACGGCAATGGATGTCCCCAGACTCACCGGGGACTACAAGGTCAAGCTGGAGCCCACAGGTCCGTTCGGAGCAAAAGGAATGGCTGAGCTGCCGACAGTTGCGGTGGCCCCGGCAATTTCATCAGCCGTCTGTTCCCTCGTTCCCGGACTTGAGTTAAACAGACTTCCGATCGACAGGATGGAGATCCTCAAAGCAAGGAGCAACGGATGAGCTACAGACTTCATATTCCAACAACACTTGACCAGGCACTGGAAATCAGAAGACGCACAGACGGAACATATCTTGCCGCAGGAACCGTCATTCTTGTGAACCACCGTCACAGCGGAGACTTGATCTCTTTGGAGAAGATCGAGGGTCTGACCTCGATTGAGGAGGATTCCGAGTCAATCAGGATAGGGGCTCTGGCCACTTTCGATGACATTGAGAACAGCGGTCTGATAAAAAGGAATCTTCCAGCTCTCTGGCAGGCTGCCTTCAACACGGCAGGTCCACAGATCAGAAACCGCGCAACGATCGGAGGCAACATCGGATGCTTCTCTCCAGCTTCGGATGCCGTGACGGCTCTTGTTGCCTTGGATGCCGAAGTTCAGGTATTCGATGGTTCATATCACAATATTAAAATCGAAAATCTTAGAAGTCTTGAGAAAGAGGCCATCATTACTTCGGTGATTGTTCCCAAGCGTTTCGGTTTCTCTGCATTCGAGAAGGTGGGTAAGCGCAATGCGATGTCCGTCTCCGTGATCAACATGGCCATTGCGGAAAACAATGGAGAAGTGAGGCTTGCAGTCGGATGTGCATCGCCTTATGTCCTCTATTGTAAGGCAACCTCCGAATCTCTCAGCACCGGAGCGACGGATCTTGGGAAGGCAAAGGAAATCCTTCTTTCGGAGATCCGCCCGATCGATGACCGATGGGGGACTTTGGAGTACAGAAGGGCCGTTGCCGTGAATCTTCTGGAGAAACTCGTAAAGGAGGCAGGATTATGAAGACAGTAAGGTGCACCGTAAACGGGAAGGCCGTTGAAAGGACAATTTCGGATGACATGAGCCTTCTTTCCTTCCTCAGGGACGAACTTGGACTTACCGGAACAAAGGAAGGCTGCTCTGAAGGAGACTGCGGGGCATGCACAGTGCTTGTTGACGGAAAGAGCGTGAACAGCTGCCTGTTTCCGGCACCTCTTGCAGACGGATGCCACATCCTGACAATCGAGGGCCTTGAGGAAAACGGGGAGCTTTCCAGAATCCAGAAGTCCTTCATCGAACACGGAGCCGTCCAGTGCGGATTCTGCACGCCGGGAATGATAATGTCCGCATATTGTCTGCTTCGGAAAAACCCGAATCCTACAGAGGAGGAGATCAGGCGGGCCATCAGCGGAAACATCTGCAGATGCACAGGCTATCAGCAGATTGTGGATGCGATCTCAGATCTTTAGTTCCTTCCTTATCAGAAGGAGCTTTGCGGTCCTTCCTCCGGAACCCAGCAGGATCCTCATGACCTCTTTTATCACCTTCTTGTCTTCCTGAGGTATTTCCGACATCGCTTTCTTGACCTGGGGAAGTCTGACGACAAGCCCCTTTGCAATGTCCCTCACTCTGACGGCTTCTGAGATCTGGACAATCTCGAATGTCGTCCTGACAAGAAGCTCCGTCTGCTCTATGGTGCAGTTCTCAAGAAAGTCATGCAGGGTTCCGTCCAGAAAGCGGCTGGAGAAGGTGGTGTCCTCGGACCTTACGAACGAGTCTCCCAGCACGTGCCAGTAGAACGGATTATGCTGCATAATGGATTTGCTGTCGCTTTTCACAACAATAGGGGATGTGGTGTGACCAAGCAGAAGCCCGATGACGGAGGACTCAGGAATATACGAGTGGACTTTGGGCTGGACCGCCTTCCACTGGGGAGAACCGACCGCCTGGTCAGAAAGCCCGGGACCGTCGAAACTATAGATTCCCTTTATCTTTTCCGATGATGAACAGAATGCACCTGCATACATGGCAAGGTTGCCTCCCTTGCTATGTCCACACAAGAATATCTCATCATAGCCTGATTTCAGGACATCGTTGAGGAAATCCACCGCATCCTTCTGTGCCGGAATGGGGAACTTGTATGCCATGTCGAAATCCTCTTTCCAGCCTGTGACGGTTGCATCCGTTCCCCGGTAGGAGACCACTGCGATCTTTTTACCTTCTGTCAGGCAGCAGAAGACGGCTGCGGCGAACTGCTTGTCGTTCTCAGGCTCGAAGTTCGACACGAATCTGTCAAGACGGACATCGGAGAACCTGGTCTTTGTCTTCAACGTCATCCACAGGTCGTAGCGAGGCTGGAAGACATAGCTGGTATGTTTCGGAAGCGGGGCGGGGTAGACTGTCTGAAGAAGGGAAACCAGGGTGTATCCCGTTCCGCACGTGGCAGAATATGACCGGGAGAAGTTCTCTATGGGAGCATAGACGAACTCGGAGAACAGAAGCATGTCCACTTCGTTGAAACCGTCTGTCGAGAAATCAAGGTCGCCTCTCCAGGCAACATAATCAAGCGCGTTGTCCATATTCCGACTCCACAAAGAGTATGACCCCAAACCGAAAAGGTTTCAATAATCATCGT
>CADBOI010000201.1 GCA_902796335.1 uncultured Spirochaetales bacterium | reverse complement strand
TTCTGGCGCATGGCAAAACGCGGTCTCAAGCAGGACTGCCTCTATTTCCATGCCTATCCCTATACCTCCGACATGGCTCTTCAGAAGGTCAAGGACCTTGCCAGGATCGTCGCCCCCTACAACCAGGGCACCAATCTTGTCGTAGTCAACTTCACCGAATGCGAGCTCTGGATCAAGGACCATTCAAAGGAAGAGGAACATACACTGATGATGCGTGCCTGCATGATGAAGGTCGCCAACATGATTGCAAAGGCCCGTGACTGCAAGGTCCTCGTCACAGGAGAGGCCCTTGGTCAGGTCGCATCCCAGACACTGGAGAGCATGTGCTTCACAAACAGCATGTCGGATATTCCCGTCCTCAGGCCTCTTGTTGCCATGGACAAGGAGGAGATAATCTCCACTGCCCGCCAAATTGGAACCTACGAGACCAGCATCCTTCCATACGACGACTGCTGCGTTATCTTCAGCCCGAAGCACCCGCTTGTCAGGCCGGAAGTTGACATTGAGAAGAAATCGTTCATGGATATGAACATCGACGAGCTTCTTGCCAAGTGTGTGAGCGAAGCCGAGGAATTCGAGATCAGCTACCATGTCTGAACGCCATCACGACCACAGGCCACGCAATTTCAACCACCCTAACACCTTCAGGGCCTTCATAGCAATCGATATCGAACCAGACGCCAGAAAGGAGCTTTCCCGCCTGGCAGGATCGATCAATGCGCTCTGCCATGGATCCTATCCCTCATCCGACATGTACCACATGACAATCGCATTTCTCGGTGACATAACGGATGTTCAGGCAGATGCCATGTGCAGGGTTCTAGAGGATGTTGCGGAGAAATACAAGACGTTTGTCCTTAAGCTCTGCAGACTTGGTTATTTCGCCCAGCCGGAGGCAGCTACCGTTTTCTGCTCGACCGAACGTGACAACACCCTTCTCTCCCTTGCCCAGGATGTCTACCGCGCCGCATGGGATGTGAGGATTCCTTTCGACGACAAACCGTTTCGGGCGCACATCACGTTGGGACGAAGGGTCGATCTGAGCACTATAAGATTGAATTCAATTGAAGTGAACCACGTTCCGTTCACAATACGCGGACTTACCCTTTACAAGAGCACGCTGCGCCCTTCAGGACCTATTTACGAGGCTATTGCTGAGATTCCTTTTATCAGTTCAGAGAATTGAAAGAAGTGAGGTTATGACCTCGTTGATGGCATCTATCTGTTCCTGAGGAAGCTTGATGCCGTTGACATAGACCTTGTCCAGCTCCTGAGTGAACATCTGCTTCAGCTTTGCGACATCAGCCTTCTCCCCGTTCTTCCTGAGGTTGCCAACATAGCCGGCCTTGATCAGGATCGAGAAAGAATCTGCACGTTCCTGACTCTTGAGCTTGAAGTCTATGGATATGACATCGTCATCCATGACCATAAGGACAGTCTCGATGTTGGCAAGCGATGCCCGGCTGATGTCCAGCCCGAGATCAATCATTGTCTTTGGATTTGAAACGTAGATTCCTATCTGGGAAGAGGCAAGCTTTGCGGCTTGCTCATCCGAGATGAGCTTCTGACGGCTTTGGACGAATGTCCTGTTGAAGTTGGAAACGACATCCGTCGATGAGAACAGGATGATTCCTTTAGTTGGAACGGCAGCCTCCATTCCACTTTGTGTATCGACAAAGAACTTGAGCTTTGAATCCTCGTCCTTTGATGCATTGAACCTGCTGTTCATCGAAAGGGCGCTGTTTACAAGAGTCTTGGAGATGTTCCCCTCTATGGCACCGTAGAAGTCATAGGTGGAGAAATCATCCGCAACAGAGGTCGTTCCGTTGTCGTACAAGGCTATTGAAAGCCTTGTCATGCGGTTCTTGATGTAGTTGACACCGGCATCGTCAGACTGGATGTACTGGTCAGGGTCGATAAGTTCCGCATTGACGGTGATGACAAACTCGCCATCCAGCCCAAGGCCCTGGAAGTACTGCTCGTCTCCGTATGGCATCTTTGTCACACAGGAGCACATAAGCAGCACAACAGCCAGGAGAACCAATGAAATGGACCGGATGGCAGTTTTGTTCATGTCTTTATCATGCCTTTGTAATCTTGATCTTCACTCCGAAATCGTTCTCGGGAACATCAAGATTCTCATCGAAGCTGGAGGATCTGGACAGGGTCTCGGACTCGATGAAGGACTTGAACTGCTCATAAGCGGCCTTGACCTCTTCATCGCCACCGATTGTGAGGATGATCCTGTCTGAAACCTCGAATCCACTCTCCTTTCTCAGAGTCTGGATTGCCCTGATGATGTCTCTCGCAAGACCTTCGTTGAGAAGGTTCTGGTCGACCTCGGTGTCGAAACCGACTGTCAGCTGACCTTCGTTCAGGACCTTGAGGTTCTGCTTCTCGTTTCTCTGGATGACCAGATCGTCAGCTGAGAGCTGGACCTTCTGGTTCTCGCCGAACGAGATCTCATCCTTGAAGCCTTCGAGAATCTGGGCGATTCTTTCAGATCTCATGGTCTGAATCTTGGAGGCAACTTCCTTCATGGCCTTTCCGAGACGAGAACCGAGGACCTTGAAGTTGGCCTTTGCGCTGTAGTCTACAAGGTCTGTCTCCTCTGAGTTGATCTCGACTTCCTTGACGTTGAGCTCTTCGGCGATGATGTCCTTCATTCCGGTGAGGATCTTTCTGTCCTCCTCGTTCCTGTCAACAAGGAACAGCTTCTTCAGAGGCTGTCTTGTCTTGAGGTTGTAGGAGCTTCTGAGGGATCTTCCCATGACGATGGCCTGCATTGTCAGATCCATCATCTTCTCAAGGCCGTAGTCCCTGTGGTTCTTGTTGTACTCAGGATAGTCGCAAAGATGTACGCTTTCCGGATCACCTTCCTGACGGAGGTTCTGGTAGATCTCTTCGCAGATGAACGGGATGATCGGACAGGCAAGCTTGATGAAGGTCATAAGAACCTTGTACAGGGTGTTGTAGGCCATCTTCTTGTCGCCGTCGTTCTCGCTCTTCCAGAATCTTCTTCTGCTTCTTCTGATGTACCAGTT
>CADBOI010000200.1 GCA_902796335.1 uncultured Spirochaetales bacterium | reverse complement strand
CCGTTAGCCCAATGGTTAGGGCACCGGGTTTTGGCTCCGGTTATAGTAGTTCGATTCTACTACGGCCTGCTTTCAGAAGCTCACCTTGATTGTCGTCTGGCCTTCCTTCAGGGTGAGCTTCTTTCTTTTTGTCAGAAGTATGTGGCAGCTACCGCTTCCGGTCAGAAGCAGACGCTCCCCCTCTTCCTTTTCAACATCAGGCATTCTGTTTACGAGATCGAAGTCGTTTCTGAAGGTCCACTGTCCCACCGGAAGCCTGTAGACCCTTTCCAGTTCCGCAGTGTCCTCGAACGGAGGGATGACCGGCCGGCCATCCAGAGCATCATATGCTTCTTTTGTCGAAGTCTTCTCCCCTTTTTCCACTATCACAAAGCCCTCAAGATCCTCTCGCGGCTTTATGGGAAAAACATGCTCTCCAAGTCCCGTCACCATGGCGGCCCTTGTGTTGTGGACAAAAAACGGAACATCGCACCCCACCTTCATGGCAAGCCGGACAAGGTCATCCGTCCCCATTGGTTCCGGAAGAAGGCTGTTGAGATAGAGCAATAGAGATGCCGCATCCGACGACCCTCCGCCAAGACCGGCCTGCGACGGGATGTTCTTCTTGATCTTTATCGTCAGCTTCCTGTCGAATCCCGTGGCCTGGCTGAAGACCTTTGCGGCCTTCTCCAGAGTAGACTTTCCCTTCTCGCACAGTCCTTCAAGGCCTGTGACATCGACATCGAACGGCCCGTCCCCTATCTTAACATCGATCACATCGTGCAGACTGCAGGTCTGGAAGATGGAAAGGATGGGATGGTATCCGTCCTCCCTCCGTGGTCCCACGGCAAGATGCCAGTTCACCTTTGCATATGCCTTCAGTTCCATAGCCCGAGCTCCCTCATCTTTTCCGTTGTCTTGCCGTTCCAGTCCACATTCGCCTGGGGATTTCCCGGGCTGGGATGGATTATCGAGCTGACAATCCTTTCTTCAGTGTTCACGGCCTCGAGCTTTGCCTGTGCGTATTTGCCGATTCCAATCAGTGCCTTGGGATTTATCATGTCGATAACATCCTTCAGGTAGGAGTCGCAGACTTCCTCCAGCTTCTCCCTTTCCTCCTTCGGAAGATGGTCCGGCGTGAAGTTCTTCGCCGTTTTCCCCGCATCCAGGAATCCGAGCGGGCAATAGTTGAATATGCAGTGGTCCTTGAAAAAGTCATCGGGCCGGGGCCACTTTTGTGAGATCAGACCCCACAGGCGCTTTCCGCTTCCTTCGGAGCGTTTGATCCGCATACCCAGAACAGGCCTGCCCGGATGCTCCTTCTGCGGTTTTCCGACCGGCAGATCCAGTTTCAGATAGTCACGGACGGCATTGACCTCGCCGAACGGCACACCGGTCTGCATCATCCCGAACGGACCGGGATTCATACCCAGAAACAGCACGCACGCGCTTTGTCTGACATATCTTCTGAGATATGCCTCATGCATGGCCCATGCATAGTCCAACGGATTGTAGATGAATCCGTCGTATGTGATCTTTATGGCATCGACCTCGTCCCTGAGCCTCTTTGTCCTGTCAATCAAACCCTCGATGAAATCCATACTGGCATTATCTCCCTCTTGCACATGTCGTGCAAGGTGAAATGGTTTTGTCCTTTTGTAGAGACAGTTAATTGAAAAAAAAGGGTCGGATAACCGACCCTCGACTAATCACTTGGTTTTCAGATGTGGTTTAAACCCTTCTGCAGGGAAACTGTATTTTAGAGAAACTCTCAGTGAGAATCCGACCACATTGCTTGTGACTGATTCCCATTCTCCGTCCGAATATGTTTTTGACAACAATGTGATGCCGCCAATAGTCGAAGAACATATCATTGTCAGAGAATCGGAAATAGGACAGAAATCTTCTATAGTCAGACAGAGCGACAAATCAGAGAAAGCCTGATCGAAATCTGTGTTTTTCACGTAAGAGTACGATAGGCCCAAACCCAGTTCAATCCAGTTCTTTCCGATTAAGTCCAATCTGACTCCGAAAAGACCTAAGGCACCGATACTCAAACCTTTAAATCTTACTGGCATTCCGATTTCGAATTCTCCTCCCGCAAACAAGCCATTATTAAAATATCTTGAATATGCGAGATTTGCATAAATCCCATCATCATTTACAGAGCCCTCAATAGAGAAGCAAAAGTCTTCGTTTTCCCAACCCGTGAAAACAGATACACCCAATGTGGTACCATAAAATGGTTCATCCTCAGAAAAATCATAGGAGAATCCGCCACTTCCCTCTATTCTCAGAAATTGGTTGGTGGCAAAAACACATACCGATGACAAAGCGACAATCACCAATAAAACAGCAACAATCTTTTTCATAATACACTCCGGTTAGATAGATATAGATTTACTTTCTATTATTTTACAACTACCAGATGGTTTCAATTCTTTTCATTAATTTTATTATGGAGGTAGTCGATCTTCTTCCTATTAAGATATCGCAACTCTGATGGTTGCCAAGGGTGTTACCTCTTCTCATATCTTCTTTAGCTTTAAAATAGAAAACGGGACCGTTGAGGTCCCGCTTCTGTATAGGCGCGATTGGGTTTGAACCAACGACTTCCACCGTGTGAAGGTGGCACTCTCCCGCTGAGTTACACGCCCATGCGAATTAGATGTTAACTTAGAAGTTCTGTTTTGTCTACATGGGGTGAGCAAATTATCTCAATGCTCGAGAGAATGGGGATTTCTGGTTTCCGAAGGCCATTCATCGAAAGCAAGCTTAAACATTGACAACCGGCAAACTGTTGTATATCATTGAATTGTAAAAGAAAGGCTACCCGAAGCGGTCAGCTTGCCTTTTGCCATTAGATTGTGGAAATCGCCGACGCCGGGAAGCTTAGCGGCGATTTTTTTTGCCCTTATGAGACTGTATGATCGGCTCTTGATAAAAAAAAGAAGGTTTTGCGAACATGTCACAGCTTTCAGGATTGGGGTGGGGAGAAAAACCTGTAGCATGATCTACAAAACCTGACCCTACCATAACACCTATTTTTACCGAAAGCAAGGTTCGTTTACTAAAAATCGAGCAAATTTCTCAGTTTTTTTTCAGTAAAATCGAATGCCGTCCTCTTCCATGACAATTGTTGGGGTGCAATGGTGCGGTTTATGGATCTTTACGAACTCGGACAGACTGACGGAATCAAGTTGTGACAGTTCTTCCGGTCTGTAGGAGAGATCAAGCGTGACGGGTTCGCCGGTATCGGTGACATAGCAGATACCCTGATGGAGCTCCATGAAGCTCTTCATGGCAGGAATCAGCTTGCCGTTTCCCGTCTTCTCGAAAAGGGACTGGACGAAGTCGTCCTGCAGGATCCAGATGTCCTCGTCCTCGCTCCGGTTCGTCTGACGCATCCATTTGACAAACAGTGAGAACAGATTGCAAGCGGTGATGTTCAGGGCCTCGAGTATGCAGTGGATCCACATGCAGCTCTGGCCTTTGGTGTAGAAAAGGTCCATACCACGCCGCAGGGACAGCGCGACCCTAATGTCGTGCTCGTCCATGGTGGCTGTACGTATGACGGTCCGCTCGACATCGTCGCCGGGCACAAGACCGAGCTCATCGGCCCTGAGGGCAAGATCGGTTCCGGGCAGAAGCGAGAGCACGAAGCAGTCGATGTTGCTGGGCATCAGCGAGACGGCATGGTTCACGGTGTTTCTGAATTTGTTCAGGTTGTCGCCGGGAAGACCGATGATGATGTCCAGCCCGAATGCGACACCCTTTGAGGAAAGAAGCCTGACCTTCTCGTCAAAGAGCTTTCTGTCCAGACGCCTACCGATTAGCCGCGAGACCTCCTCGTCCATGCTCTGAAGCCCGATCTGGAGCGAGCAGTTTAGATCGGCGAACATCTGGGCTAGCTCATCGTCAAGGAGCTCGGCGCGGACCTCGAAGGTGAAATGCATGTACGACGGAGCTTTGCTCAGAAGAAGGCGCATTATGGTCTTGGCCCGCTCGATGTTCAGATTGAAGGTCGGATCTAGCACAAAGACATTCTGGATTTCGTGCTTGATCAGATAATCGAGTTCTCTGGAGACACGCTCCAGAGGATAGTCTCTGACAGTCCTCTTGCCGCGGGACTCAAAGCAGAACGCACATGTGAACGGACAGCCACGCGTCAATTCCCAGAGAACCGAGTCATATCCGGAGATGACACCATCGGCCTCGCCGGAGAGGAAAGGAGACTCCAATTTGGAAAGGTCCGGGAGTCTTGACGATATGGGAGAAATGAACCGCGCAGAAACAAGGCCATCGATCTGGAGGTTTTCCGGTTTTTTACCATCAATGATGCTCTTTAGGGCACTCGTTGTGGATATCTCCCCCTCTCCGAGGACCGCGAAGTCCAGCCAGGACGGCAGGCCTTTGACGAAATCGATGGTGTGCGGACCGCCTGCAAACAGAAGGATGTCGGGTGCTTTCTTGCGGATTTCGGAGGCAAAGTCCTGGATCCAGCGGGAGTTCCAGATGTACATGGAGAATCCAATTGCAAACGGATGCCGGGAAACGGCCTTCCGCGCCTCAGAAACAGGATCCTCCGAGATGAAGTGCTCGAACAGATCCGCTTTGGGAAGGCCTTCCGTGTGGTTGATCGCGGTTTTGATGCACAATGCACCCATCGGGAAACTCATGATGGATTTCTCGATGGCACAGCAATGGATTTCAATGTGGTTCATTGTGATTTAACCGACTTCAAAGGCTTCTGCAGAATGACGGAGCTTTATCACTCGTCATCCTTGTCCTTGGAACTCTTGGCACTGGAAAGGGCTTTCATGGCATTGTCGAACTTCTGGAACTTGCCGTTCTTGAGTCTGACAATGACCTTTGTTCCCTGAGAACCCGAGACCTTGACAATGTATTCGGTAGCTTCAACTTTTGTCTTGAAGAACTTGATGAATTTGTCACTTCCCTGGCGTCTCACGCCCCAGCCTTTGCCTTCCTTGAAAATCAGCTCGTGGACGTCCTTGACTTCCTTGACTGGTTTCTCCTCTGCTTTAACTGCTTTGGCAGGCTTTGCTTCCTTGGCAGGTTTTGATTCCTTTGCCTTGACTTCCTTGACCTTTGTGTCCTTCTTTACCTCTTTCTTAGCGTCTTTCTTGACTTCCTTCTTGATTTCTTTTGTTGCCATAACAGCTCCAAACAATAAAATATGCTACCCCATCAGGAATAGTTTAACACATTTTACGTCAGGACAAAACCATAGTTGCGGCTATTTCGGCACACCTCATGCCGTCCACAGCGGCACTGACTATTCCGCCGGCATATCCGGCTCCTTCACCACAGGGGAAAAGACCCGGCATGGTGATGCTCTGGAGTGTCTCCGGATCTCTCGAAATGCGGACGGGACTGGAAGTTCTGGTCTCGGTTCCTATCAGAGTAGCCTCTTCCGTGAGAAAGCCCTTGGCCTGATTCGAGAAAACCTGGAAGCCCGCACTGAGCGCCCTGCAGGCGAAGTCCGGAAGAACATCCCTGATATCGGAACAGGTGAGTCCCGGGGAATAGCTTGAGACAGCTGTGCTTGAACTGGGACGGCCGCCGATGAAGTCGGTCATCCTCTGCGCCGGTGCCTTCTGCGTACGGTTGGCAGCTTCAAAAGTCCGGATTTCCAGCGCCTGCTGCAATTCCACCATGGCCAACGGTCCGTTCTCAGAAGGTCTCAGGTCAGGATCTCGGATCTCATCAAGGACGGATACCGGGAACTCCACTACCATGCCGCTGTTGGCCCATCTGGAACCACGTGTGCTTGGGGACATTCCGTTTACGACAACCTGATTGACATCGGAGGCCGCCGGAACCACAAAGCCTCCGGGACACATGCAGAACGAATAGACACCGGTCTTCCTGCCGTCGATCTCGACCTGGGTGGAGAAGCTGTATTCCGCAGCCGGCAGGAACTGTCCCCGTCCCTTCGGATTATGATACTGGATCTGGTCTATCAGTTGCTGCGGATGCTCGAGCCTCACTCCCATGGCAAGGTCCTTGGCACTTACGGACACCCCGCTTCCAACGAGCATCCTGAAGGTATCCCTTGCTGCATTGCCGACCGCAAGGATGACAGGACCATCGAACCTCTGGTCCTTTCCGCTTTCAAGGTCCTTCGCCACAACTCCGACGCACCTTCCGCCATCTGTAATAAGGGAAGTGGCCAACGTCTGAAAAAGCACCTGGCCTCCGTGGGAGACAATGGCATTTCTCATGGCCTCGATGATCTTGGGCAGCTTGTCAGTTCCGATGTGCGGATGGGCATCGCACAGGATGTCCTCCGATGCCCCGAACTGCACGAATGTGCCCAGCACCTTGGAGTTCTCCCCTCTTTTCTTGCTACGGGTGTACAGTTTTCCGTCCGAGTACGCTCCGGCTCCGCCTTCTCCGAAACTGTAGTTCGAATTCGGATCCACGAGGTTCCTGCGGGAGATTTCGGCTATGTCCATCCTTCTTGAATGCACATCCTTGCCGCGTTCGATCATAACGGGTCTGATTCCCTTCTCCAGCAGAGTGAGGGCCGCAAACAGTCCCGCGGGTCCGCTTCCGACAATGACCACCTGTCCTTTCTGGGGATCGGCATCCTTAAGGTCCATTGTCTCCGCAACCGGCTTTTCCGGATCGATTCTGCAGACAAGGTCCACGAAGATGTCACGGCGTCTGGCATCGATGGATCTCCTGATGATGACCATATGCCTGTCCATGGAAATCCCCAGAGCCCGTCTTAGGGCCGTGTTGTCGAACGCTTTCTGTGGCGGTAGCCTCAAAGTGACATCTTTCTGCATATGTGGATGATACCCTGAATGCACCTTGAAGGCAAAGGGTCCTTTCTGTTAAAACAGAAGGCGTGAACGCACTTTCCGTATTCAACGTGGCAAAGTCCGTCAAGGACGAGAATCTCTTCTCAAACGTGAGCTTCGGTCTTGAGATCGGTGAGCATCTGGGCATCATCGGCAAGAACGGAGCCGGAAAGTCCACGTTCCTCAAGCTGGTTGCAGGCCAGCTGGAACCCGACGAGGGCGAGATCACCATCAACGGTTCATGCCGCGTGGCCTTCCTCGAGCAGGACGTCCGCTTTCCCGAAGGCTGCACCCTCTCGGGCTTTCTAAGACTGAGCGAAGACCCCCACATCAGGATGCTCATCGACTACGAGAACGGGAACCACGACCTGATGGACAAGATCGAGGCCCTGGGAATCTGGGATATCGAGGACCGCTTCAGAAGGTATCTGAGCGAACTGGGCGTCAACCGCGATCCCGACACTCCGATGGCCGTTCTTTCCGGTGGTATGCAGAAAAAGGCAGCGATTGCACGCATTCTGGCCATCGAACCGAACATCCTTCTTCTGGACGAGCCAACCAACCATCTGGACATACCCGCCATCGAATGGCTGGAAAGCCATCTTGGCGCAACCACATCCAATGTCGGCACCGGCGGCTTCACAGTGATTCTGGTAACGCATGACAGATATTTTCTGGACAGCATCTGCAACCGCATAATGGAGATCGACCGCAACAAAGCGTATTTCTACGAAGGTGGTTACACAAGATTCCTGGAAGGACGTGAAGAACGCATCAACGCACTTCAGAAAGAGCAGGACCGCCTTGCCACAATCCTCAGACGCGAGCTCGAATGGCTGCACCGCGGCCCCAAGGCCAGAACAGGAAAGGACAGCGGAAGAAAACAGCGCATAGAGCAGATGCTAGGACAGCAGACGCGGGCGGATGAAGAAAGCCGTGCTTTCTCAAGCATCTCCCGCAGGATGGGAAAGAAGATCCTGGAGCTGAAGAACATAGGAATCAGCCGCGGGGGAAAGAGAATCCTGGACAACTTCAATTTGGAGTTCGTCAAAGGCCAGCGCTTCGGAGTCATCGGTGAAAACGGCAGTGGCAAAAGCACCCTGCTTGAGATAATGACTGGCAATCTTTCTCCGGACACCGGCGAGGTGGACACCGGAATCAACACCGTTTTCGGCTACTACGACCAGACATCGGCAAAGCTTCCCCTGGACAAAACCCCGCTGGAGTTCCTGTCCGAAATCAGCGAGGCTATTGTCCTTTCATCCGACTATGTCGTGACCTCTGCAAGGTTCCTGGAGCTGTTCGGCTTCCCCACCTCGTTCCACAGACTCCCAATCAGGGTCCTGTCCGGAGGCGAGAGACGCAGGCTCTATCTGCTGAGCACCCTGGTAAGGAATCCTAACTTTCTTGTTCTTGACGAACCTACAAACGATCTGGACATAGACACACTCAGGCGCCTTGAGCAGTACATCCTGGACTTCCCGGGCTGTGTTATCTCGGTAAGCCATGACAGGGCATTTCTGGACAGAACCTGCACCGAGCTGATAATAATGCCGTCCGCAAGGCGCTTCGAAGGCACCTATTCGGACTATCATGCAGAGCAGCTTTCAACCAGGAATGATGCCCCTAAAGCAGAACAAAGCAAACAAAATCAGAAGGTCAACCGCGAAAAGAGCAATCAAAAGAAAGGTCTTTCATTCAAGGAGAAACGTGAGTTCGAAGAGCTTACGGCAACAATAGAAGCCCTTGAGACTGAAAAGCAGGAGCTGGAGGATTTCTTCTCGAGCGGCACTGCGGACACCACGGGACAGAAGCAGATCAGGTATTCGGATATCTGCGCCACACTTGAAAAAGACTATGAGAGATGGGAGACACTTGCAGAACTTGCACAGTGAAAACGGCCCATCCGGTGTTCTACAATCTCACTTAGAATGATATCATCCCCTCTATGAAATACAGATTGGACAGACATGGGGAGAAGCTATCCATACTCGGGTATGGATGCATGAGGTTCACTCGAAAAGGCACATCAATCGACATAGACAAGGCCGAGAAGGAGATCATGGCCGCCTACAGAGCGGGTGTGAACTACTACGACACAGCCTACATCTATCCGGGAAGCGAGGCGGCCCTTGGCGAGATCCTGGAAAGAAACGGGATTCGAAAGAACGTCAAGATTGCCACAAAACTTCCCCAGTACCTGATGAGCTCGAAGGAAGCTCCGGACAAGCGGTTCAGAGAGGAGCTCTTGCGCCTGAGGACCGACTATGTTGACTACTACCTGATGCACCATCTGACCGACATCTCCCAGTGGGAAAGACTCAAGTCCATGGGGATCCTCCAGTGGATCGCAGACAGGAAGTCGGACAGAAGCATCCGTAACATCGGATTCTCATACCACGGAAACACCGAGAACTTCCTCAAGATCCTCAATGACTACGACTGGGACTTCTGCCAGATCCAGCTCAACTACATGGACGAGAACACACAGGCCGGGGTCGAAGGTCTGAAGGCCGCATCCGAGAAAGGGATTCCTGTAATCATCATGGAGCCCCTCAGAGGTGGAAAGCTTGTGAACATGCTCCCTGAAAAGGCCAGAAAAGCCATAAAGGAGAACGAGCGCGGCTGGACCCCTGCCCAATGGGGCCTGAAGTGGCTGTACAACCAGAAGGAAGTCACGGTGGTCCTTTCCGGAATGAACTCGCTTGAAATGGTCGAGGAGAACGTGAAGACCGCATCGGACTCCGAGGCCGGAGAATTCACACAAAGCGACTTCGACCTGATTGAAAAGGTGAAGAAGATCATCAGCGAGAACGAGAAGATCGGATGCACCGGATGCAGGTACTGCATGCCGTGTCCGAAGGGAGTCGAGATTCCCGGAATCTTCAAAAGCTGGAACACGATGTACACCGAGTCCAAAATGTCAGGGCGGAGGCAGTACTTCCAGGCCTTCTACCTGACCGAGAATCCGGGACTTGCGACCCAGTGCATCGAATGCGGGAAATGCGAGCAGCACTGTCCGCAGAACCTTCCGATCCGTCAGAAGCTCAAGGAAGCTGACAGGGACCTCAGGCCTCTGCCCTACCGCATCGGATTCTTTTTCGGCCGCAAGTTCATGCTCAGGGGGAGGAAGAAAAAATGAAGGATTCATTGAAGACGATATACAGAGAGGACGCCCCCTACAAGGCGTACCTCATCTCGCTTCTGTCCGTGGGAGTTGCCTACGGCCTGTACAAGGGAATAATCGACAACTACCTTGCCGAGGTTGTCTCGATGGGAGAGTTCGACCGCGGAATCACCGAGTTCTTCAGGGAACTTCCGGGCCTTATGCTGGTAGGTATCCTTGCCGTGCTGTACAGATTCTCCGCCGAGAAGATCTTCAGAATAGGCGCCATAGTGATGATCCTTGGAATGCTCATGCTGTCCGTTGTTCCGGCATCGAGAGTCCTCGTCACTCTTTCAATCTGCGTCTACTCATTGGGCGAACACATCCAGCTGGGCATGAAGAATTCCCTTGGTGTCCACTATGCAAAACGAGGAAAGAGTGGCCTGTCTCTTGGTAAACAGACTTCTTTTTACGACTTCGGTACGCTCGTAGGCTATCTTATTATCATTCTGGCATTCAGGCTGGTTGCAGGAAACTCGACCTCTTTCAGAATCTTCTTCGCTGTTTCCGCCGCCATCATGCTCGGTGCCTTCGCCTCTTCCACAAGGATGAAGGCAAACAGCGCCACGGACAAGAACAGGCGCCGCTTCTACTTCAGAAAGAAGTTCACCAAATACTACATTCTGGAAGTCACCTATGGAGCAAGGAAGCAGGTCTTCTTCACCTTTGGTCCGTATCTTCTGGTCCTGCACTTCGGCGCAAAGGCGTCAGTCATGAGCCTGCTGTTCGCCATCTCCGCCATCTGCTGCTCCATCCTGTCCCCGTATGTGGGCAAGCTGATCGACAGGATCGGCTACAAGATCGTGATGATTTCGGACACACTGATTCTGGTGATTGTCTGCTTCTTCTACGGCTTTGCAGAACACTTCTTCTCCACACAGGTCTCGTTCATAATCTGCTGTGCGATGTACATTCTCGATTCGATAATCTCGCTTGCCTCCATGGCATCCAACGTCTATGTACAGACTTTGTCGGACAGTCCCGAGGAGACACGTGCGACCATAGCCACCGGAGTGTCGGTCAACCACCTTGTCACAATCTTCGTTGCACTGCTGGGCGGCTGGGTCTGGAAGGTAACCGGAATCGAGACGCTCTTCACCATCTCCGCAATAATCGGCCTGTTCAACAGCGCATTCGCCGCCACGATCAAGACAAACAGATGATCTAATTACGGCAGTTCGTTGCCTGCGGCCCTGTAAAGGGCATACCACTGCTCGCGTGTAAGGCAAATATCCGCAGCCTTGGCGGCGTTGCGGATGCGCTGAGGATTCATGGTTCCGATTATCACCTGCATCCTTGCCGGATAGCGCAAAAGCCATGCATAAGCCACGGCATCGGGCGTTGCGTTGTACTGTTCAGCCAGTGAGTCAAGAACCTTGTTGAGCTCGGCATAATCCTCGTCACCGATGAACGGACCGTCGAAGAAGCCTTTCTGGATTGGAGACCAGGCCTGTACGACAATGCTGTTCAGCCTGCAGTACTCAAGTGTTCCCGAGGCCCTCGTCACGGCACCGTCGAAATATGTGTTGACGTTTATGCCCTCGTCTATCATCGGAGTGTGGGCCAGACTCATCTGCAGCTGGTCGGCGCAAATCTGGAAATCAAGCCCGCTCTGAAGAAGCTCCATCTGGAAGCGGTTCATGTTCGAGACGCCGAAGGATAGTACCTTTCCGGCCTTGTGCAGCTCGGTGAAGGCACTGTTGACCTCATCCATCTCCATGAGGGCATCTGGTCGGTGCAGGAGAAGACAGTCCAGACGGTCTGTTCCCAAACGGGAGAGTATTCCGTCAACCGACCTCAGGATATGGTCCTTTGAGAAGTCGTACATGCCGTCCCGGATGGCGCACTTGGACTGGATGAAAAGCCTGTCCCGCAAGGACGGCTCTTTTTTGAGGACCCCGGCGAAGATCTCCTCGCTGCGTCCGCCGCCGTAGATATCGGCATGGTCGAAGAAGTTGATCCCGCTGTCCAAAGCGGCTCTGACCACAGCATCCGCCTGCCGGGACTCGAGATCCGCCATCCTCATGCAGCCGAGACCTATGACCGAGACATCCTTACCTGTGTTTCCGTATTCCAAATACCGCATATACTCCCCCTGATTGTGTTGTATACTACAAAGGAGGAGTTCGCAATGGTAATCAGACAAAAGGACATGAAAGTCGAGGAAGTCACCCACATGAGAGACGGAGACGGAACAGTCATCAAAAGGACCTTGGCTCCGGCCCAGCCCGACATGCACCTCAGGCTCCTGGGAAGATTCACAATCCGCAAAGGCTGCAGCATCGGCCTTCACACCCACAACGGCGAAGTCGAGTACTACTGCATCCTCTCCGGCCAGGGCATAGTGACAGAGGACGATGGCGACACGACCGTCAATCCCGGCGATGTGGTTGTCACCGGCTGGGGTCAGAGCCACAGCATCCGCAACGAGTGCGACCAGGACCTCGAGTTCATCGCCGTGATCAACACGGAAAATTAATCCTGTTTCCAGAAGCCGCCTTTGTGGAAATTGGTATTGCCCAGCGGGGTAGCCGTCAGGCGGAACATCACACATCCGTCAGGACAGACTATGGTCTTCGAGTATTTGCCGTCTCCGCCGAGATTCTCCAAGTCCCCTCCGCTTCTGACCGCCTCCATCAGAGGATAAAGCATCATCATTGTCTTGGAGCAGATGCCGTAGCCGTCCTTGTTCACAGGACATCCGTATGTACAACTGTACTCATCCCCTATTTCCTCGCCGTTGCGGCAGTAATGCTCGGTGTGTTCCCCACGTAGGAAACCGGTGACGGTTACCTTGAACTCGTACTCCTCCGCATACCATTTCTTCATGACAGACCTCTCTGGTTATCAGATGATTCCGGCCGGGATAAGGATGACAAGAAGCAGTGCCACCAGACTCCATTCGATTATCAGGAAGCGCTTTCTCTTTTTCGGCTCCATGTCAGGCACATAGTTGCTTGCCAGGAAGAACGGAATGTATGTTGTGATGAACACAGGAATTACGCCCCACCATTTGTACACCCAGATAAAGGAGTGGTTGCTGGTTCCAGCCAGAAATGACTCGACCAGAGCGAACAGAAGAGCCATCTCAAGTGCGACAACGAGCTTGCAGCTTATGCCCTTCCTGCCGTTTTTGGCAAAATAGCGTTTGGTCCTGTCCTGCGGCATCATCTTGAAGGAGATGATTCCGGCGAGCGAGAACATCATTGACAGCTCCCAGCAGACACCCACGAGAAGAATGAACGTTGTTGACTGGTTTGAAACAGACCAGAGCGGATAACCGAAAACATGGCCGATGACGGCATTGGCTATCTCGTAGAGCCAGTGGACTCCATACAGTGCAAGACCCGCGCAGACCGCCTCCGTGTTCTTCTTGTGGATCTCCGACCAGTAGACATAGAAGACCACTGAGAGAATGAAGATGAAAGTCCAGTTGAAATTCGCTGTACTTCTTACCTGAATGCTGTTTACAAGGCTCATGGCCTCCTGAGAACCGTCTCCCCAAAACTTCAACATATCCGACTCCTTTTGTATCAGGATAGCACAACAAAAGTTATGAAAGAACTATGTTTTTTGGGTTCATGCACAAAACTGGGGGAAGCAGGTATATCCCTGATTTCTGAAACAGTCACGACTAGCATACCTGTTCTCAAAGATTTGACTGTTTCCGGGGCTGTTCATCGGCTG
>CADBOI010000199.1 GCA_902796335.1 uncultured Spirochaetales bacterium | reverse complement strand
TTCGATTCCGGCCTTTTTGGCGGCCAGTCTATCCTCTTCCGGCCACACCGACGCCTGAACCTCTCCGATATGCGCCTTCCTGAGAAGGAACATGCAGATACGGCTCTGACCGATACCGCCGCCGATTGTCTGGGGATATTCGCCTGCAAGAAGACGTCTGTGCCAGTAGAGGTCCGCCCTCTCCTTGCAGCCTCTGATCTCCAGCTGGTTCAGAAGGGACTGAGGCGAGACCCTGATACCCATGCTTGAAAGCTCCAGAGAATCATTACGGACAGAATCCCAGACGATGATGTCGCCGTTCAGGCCGTAGAAACCGTCAGAGTTGGGAGTGGACCAGTCGTCGTAGTCGGGTGCTCTTCCGCCATGGAAGACACCATCGGTAAGCGGCATGCCGATTCCGATGATGAAGATTGCTCCGTATTCCTTCGCAAGCTTCTTCTCGCGCTCAACGGGAGTAAGGTCTGGATAGAGGGCCCTTGCCTCCTCCGCATGGATGAACTTGATGTGCTCGGGAAGGGTCTGCGTGCATGAAGGATAGTTCTGGGCAACCAGGAACTCGGTGCGCTTGATGACCTCGTAGACGCCGCAGACGATCTTCTTCAGGAAGTCCAGGTTCCTCTCATCCGGTCCCATGACACGCTCCCAGTCCCACTGGTCCACGTAGATGGAGTGGATGTTGTCGATGTCGTCATCTGGACGGATGGCGTCCATATCCGTGTAGATTCCCGTTCCTGCGGAGAAACCGAGGTCCGCAAGGGCCATGCGCTTCCATTTGGCAAGGCTCTGGACAATCTCCATGGGCTGCTCGTTCATGTTTCCGACATTGAATCTGACAGGTCTCTCGACCCCGTTGAGGTCATCGTTGATTCCGCTGTTCGCCTTCACGAAACGCGGCGAAGTCACACGCGAAAGCCTCAGTTCGCTGGCAAGCTCCCTCTCGAAGGTGTCCTTGACGAACTTGATGGCACGTTCTGTCATTCTCTGGTCAAGAGCCGGTTTGTAGCCCTTTGGGATTGTGATGCTCATGGTCCCCTCCTCCGGCATGCGCGATCAATGATCCGTGCCGGCATATTTATGCAGAAGTATAGCCAAAGAGAAAATCTTGGAAAACAGTTTGGATGCAAAAAAACGAAAACTATGCCCTTCTGTGGTCTTTCGGGGTATCGAATCTGTCGTGCGTCTGCTTGGAAGCCGGCATATCCGCGATGTCTCCGCTCTGCGTGAGAGCCCACTTTGTGACCATCGGACCGAACATCTCGTAGACAAGGACACCGAACAGGACGATGCTCCTGATCAGCCTGCCCTCATATGTTCCAAGGACCTCGGCCTGAACGGACATACCCAGGGCGACACCGGCCTGCGGCAGAAGTGCATAGCCGAGGTATTTGGAGACCTTTGGATCGCAGTGGACGAGCCTGCAGCTCTCGCGGGCACCGTAGTACTTTCCGAACGACCTTGCAATCACATAGAGAAGACCGATCAGAACGACAATCGGCTTGCCGAACACGGAGAGGTCCAGATCCGCACCGCTTATGACAAAGAAGCAGCAGAAAAGCGGGGATGTCCACTTCTCCGACCTGACCATGACATCTCCCGATCTGGGACAGAGGTTGCAGAACACTGTTCCCAGCATCATGCAGACCAGAAGGGATGAGAAGGAGATGGTCACGGGACCGATCTCGAAATGAAGCTGCGACAGGGCGATTGTCATGAATACGAACGCAAGCGACATGTTCAGACGGTTGCTGTTCGAGTAGAAAAGCTCCTCAACCTTGGTGAGGATCACACCCATCAGGGCACCAAGACCCAGGGATAGGACGATCTCAAGCAGAGGATTGACCAGTATGGCCACCATGTTGACCGATGTGGAGATCAGAGCCTCGGCGATTCCGAACGAGACGGCAAAAGCGACAAGACCCACGGCATCGTCAAGAGCGACAACCGGAAGCAGGAGCTCGGTGAGCTTTCCATGTGCCTTGTACTGCTTGACGACCATCAGTGTGGCCGCAGGAGCCGTGGCGGTTGCAATAGCACCCAAGGTTATGGCTCCGGACATATTGAAGACCTGAGGGTCGGTGAACAGGGCAACAATCGCAAGGACAATGTCTACACAGACCATCGCGACAACGGCCTGGGCAATACCGACCACAACAGCCTGCTTGCCTGTTCCCTTCAACTGGGAGAGCTTGAACTCGTTTCCGATGGAGAATGCTATGAAGCCCAGGGCAACCGTGGAGATTATCTCAACAGCCTCGACATCCTCGAAGGTGTTGAATCCCAGACCCGGGACACCCAGACGTCCGAGACAGTACGGACCAACCAGAAGACCGGATACCAGAAACGCCGTGACATCAGGGAAATTCAGATGAAGTTTCTTGAACAAACGGGTCATCATGAGACCCGCAACCATAGCTATTGCCAATGAGAGCAATTCTGTAGACATTATCTGTTTTTAACTCGCTTTCAGCCCAAGAATCGGGCCGAGCTAGATATACTCCAAAGCGCATCATTAGTCAAGCTACACAGGCGACATAAAAACAGATATATAAACTAACAATTTCGGTTCTACCATGTAATATTTTCACTCCGAAATTGTTTTGTCATCAGGAGGCGTATGAAAGTACTGGTTTTCGGTTACGGTCTCCACGGAGGAGGATTCGACTGTGCTATGCACTTCCTCTCCCGCGGTGATGAGGTGACCATCACGGATGTCAGAAGCAGGGAAATACTCGGTGAATCGATCGACTACCTCGAGAAGAAAGGGGCTGTGATTCACTGCGGCGGACATCAGACCAGCGACTTCGAATGGGCCGACATGGTCGTAAAAAGCCCCACCATCAAGCTCGACAACGAGTTCCTCACCTACGCAAAGCGCGTGGAGAACAACCTGACCATCCTTGCAGCCCGCCCCGAGGCCCCGCAGGTCAAGGTCATCTGCGTCACCGGAGCCAGGGACAAGTCTGTCAGTGCAAGCGCCATCTGCCACGCCCTCAACGCCTTGGGCAAGAAAGCCCACAACATGGGAACCAACGCCTTCGGTGAGATCAAACGCCTGGACAGCGGCGATGTCCCCGAATACCTGGTCATAGAGATGTCCACGTGGCTTGCCCGCGACACCTACCACTTTTTGAAAGGGAAGGCCCCCCACATCAGCACTTCCCTGATAACGTCCGTCTTCGAGCAGGACGATGCCGCCGACCCCATCTCCAGGACCGGCGAGTTCAACATCCACGCCGACAACATCATCCTCCCCGAGGAGGTCAAAGGTGTGATCGAGAGGATTGCGAAGAAGAAAGCCAAGAGCGTCGTCAGCATCGAGAGCGCCTCGAAGGGCATGTCGAAGTCCATCCCCGACAGGATGAGACCTGCGTTCGCCGTCATAAGAAGGCTGGGCTTCAGCGCATCACAGGCCAACAAGGCCCTCAACGGATTCAGGGGAATCCCCAACAGGAACGAGCTTGTCCTCAGGACGAACAACATCATGTACATCAACGACAGCTCGTCGGTCATCCCCGTTGCCGTGAACTTCACTATGGACAATTTCGAGAACCTTCCTGTCCACGTAATCTGCGGAGGATCGGACAACGGCCTGGACCCCTCCCCCATGCTCAAATCGCTCAAGGGAGCCGCCTCTGTCAGCCTGCTGGACGGCTCGTTCACAAGAAAGCTACTGATTCCCAAACTCAAGGAAAACGGAATAGATTTCTTCGGCCCCTATGAAAAAATGGAGGAGGCCGTTAAAGCAGCCTCCTCAGGACTCGACAGCACGTCGATAATGCTACAGGTTGTTCTTCTCTCCCCCGGCGCCGCCGCCTATGAATTCTATGGCAACGAGCAGGCCAGGGGCGATGCCTTCAAGGCAGCCGTCAGCCGACTGGCCCATCAAGATAACTCTTAGCCTTAACAACCTGTCCCTCTGAACTAACAATCCTCTTTCCGTCAACGGACAGGACTCCGTCCTTGACGTAGAGCGGCATTGCGAAGAAGTGGTCCGGTTTCACATATGTGAGCTCGGCAGGATTGCTGAATCCCTCAGGAACAAGATGTGTTCCGGCAGGCATGTCATCAGCGAAAAGAACCTCGCATGTCGTATGCTCTGGAGCCTTGGGATCCTGGGCTGCAAGAAGCATTCCGTTGCTCTTCACACCGCGGAAGTTGGCTGGCTTGAGGTTGTCCACCAGAACGATGTTGTGTCCCAGAAGCTCCTCTTCCTTGTAATACGGAACGATGGATGAGACGATGGTCCTCGGCTCGGCCTCGCCTGTGTCCAGGTTCAGGATGTACAGGATGTCTCCGTTCGGATGATGCTCGACCTTTGTGATCTTGCTGACGGTCAGCTTGACCTTGTCAGCGAACTTCTCGGCGATGCTCTTGTTGGCCTCGGCCTCCTGAGCTGCGAGCAGAGCTGCCTTCGCAGCTTCCTTCTTTGCCGCCTTCTCGGCAGCCTTATCTGTTGAAACGTTGTTGTTTTCCATCTTTCTCTCCTCTCTCTCGGCCTGGGATCCGCTGTAGCGGATTCTGAGCTCTTCTATTTTCGCATCCTCCAGCTTGCTGAAAAGCAGGCTCACCTCACCTACCCTGATGCTCTTGGAATAGTCGCCCAGATCCGACCATGAAGCCTTCTCCTGTCCCAGGAAGGTCAGGATGTTTTCGGAAGTCACCGGCATGAACGGCTGGATCATGATTCCAAGGTCCCTGATCAGGCCCACAAGGGTCCTGAGGATCAGCTTTGCCTTCTCGGGATCGCTGTTTCTCAGCTTCCACGGCTCGGAGTTCTGGAACACCCTGTTTCCGATGTTGGAAAGCTCGAAGACTGTCCTCAGGGCATCGCGCTCGTCGGCTCTCTCAAGCATCTGGGTGATCTCGTCTTCCTTCGCCTTGATCTGGGCAAGAAGCTCCTCGTCCACGGGACCTGAGCCCAGGTCTCCGTCATAGAAGCGCTTGACGAACGTAAGGGTCCTGTTGACCAGGTTGGACAGATTTCCGATCAGCTCGCCGTTGACCTTCTCCTGGAGGTCCTTCCATGTGAATGTGAAGTCGGCGTTCTCGGGCCTGTTGTAGTACATGTAGAATCTCCACACGTCGGCCGGGATCCCGGTCTCCTGGACATCGTTTCCGAACACACCTATTCCCTTGCTCTTGGAGAACTTGCCGCCCTCGTAGTTCAGATACTCGGTCGAGCTCATGTGATGGAGCATGGTCCAGTTCTGGCCTGTGGCGAGCTGGGTTGCCGGGAAGACTACGGTGTGGAACGGGATGTTGTCCTTTCCGATGAACTGGAAAAGGTCTGTGTTCTCGGGATCGAACCACCACTTCTTCCAATCGTCTGTGAGGTTGGCCGTGATCGAGACATAGCCGATGGGGGCGTCGAACCAGACGTAGAAGACCTTGTTCTCGTAACCCGGCTTGGGAACGGGGATTCCCCACTTGAGGTCACGTGTTATGCATCTCTCCTTGAGACCGTCGCGCAGCCAGCTCTTTGTGACCTGGACTGCGTTCTTGGCCCAGAAACCTGTCTCGGATGTCTCGTCGATCCACTTCTCCAGCTTGGGGAGGATCTTGGGAAGGTCCAGATACAGGTGCTTTGTCTTTCTGATGACAGGAGTCGTGCCGCAGACCATGCAGCGGGGATTGATCAGCTCGGTCGGGTCCAGAAGGGTCTGGCAGCTGTCGCACTGGTCTCCTCTTGCATCCGTGCTTCCGCAGTGCGGGCAGGTTCCCTCGACAAAGCGGTCTGCGAGGAAGCGGTCGCACTTGGGGCAGTAGAGCTGCTCGGTCTCTTTCTCCGTGATGTATCCGTTGGCGTCGCAGCGCTTGAAGATGTCCTGGACGATCTCGGTCTGCTTCGGGGTCGATGTGCGTCCGAAGTAGTCGAAATCGATGTTGAACCACTTGTAGATGTCCCTGTGGATGGCATGGTAATGGTCGCAGAGCTCACGCGGAGTCACGCCTTCCTTGGCGGCTCTGGTCTCGGTTGCGGTTCCGTACTCGTCCGTGCCGCAGACATAAAGGGTGTCATACCCTCTCAGGCGGCAGAATCTGGCGAAAACATCGGCAGAGAGGACCTGTGTCAGGTTCCCCAGATGCGGGATGTTGTTCACATATGGCAATGCGCATGTAATAAGTCTTTTTTTCATAGGTGATATATTAATGAAAGAGGGCCGTCTTGTTCAACGGCCCTCCCCTTTCTTCCTCCCTGCGGAGGTGTCTCATCTGTAAAGCGTGTCGAAGTAGGTCAGATCGGTTGAGAGGACCTTCTTCATGCCCGGAATCGTCTGCTTGTAGGACTCGAGGGTTCTCCAGAGCTCGAAGAACTCCGGATCCTTCTTGTAGGCCTCGGCATAGATTCTCGTGGCCTCGGCATCGGCGATACCCTTGATCTGCTCGGCCTGGGCCCTGGCTCCGGAGAGGATGGCCATCTGCTCGCTCGTGGTCTTTCCTTCCCACTGTGCCAGCTGACCGCGTCCGTAAGACCTGTAGGCCTCGGCGATCTGGTTCCTTTCCTTGATCATCCTCTGGTAGACGCTCTCGGTGAGGTCGTCCGAATACCTGATCTGCCTGATTATGACATCGATCAGCTTGATTCCGTACTCAGTTGTGTAGGAGCTTGCAATCTCCAGCATCCTGTCCGAAAGGCCCTGTCTTCCGACCTTGATGGACTCCTGCTGAGTGGTGGACACGGTGAGGGACCTGAGTCTCTCGGCTGCCTCGAGATCGTCGATGCTCGAGACCTCCTCCACCACCGTCATCTGGTTGATGCGGTTGCTGTTTCTGACAGCCTCGTTCAGATAGTTCTCGGAGATGACTGTCCTGACGGTTGAATCGAGGATGTCGTCCAGTCTGAGCTGGGCGTTCTCCACAGTCTTGACTGTCTCATAGAACCTCTTGGGGTCGCTGATGACCCATCTGCTTGTGGGGTCTACATATATGAACTGGTTCTCCTTGGTCGGGATGCGCTGTGCGTCACCGTCCCAGGAGAGGATCTTTGCCGAATATTTCACCACCGTATCAACGAACGGCATCTTGAACTTCAGACCCGGCTCGGTCTCGACCTTGACAATGGCTCCGAACCTTGTGACCACGGACTGCTCGCCTTCCTGAAGGATGTAGAAAGGTCCCAGAAGCATGACGATCAGAAGGAGGACGACGATTACTGCGATTGTGATGATTGTCTTCTTCATGTCAGTTCTCCTCCTTGTTCAGATTCATTATCGGAAGGAAGTTCTCAAGGCTCTTGTCCACAATTGTGAGGTTTCCTGCGAGAACCTGCTCCATCGTCTCGATGTACAGTCTCTTGCTTGTGATGTCGGGGCTCTTCTCGTACTCGGAAAGCACGCTCTTGAACCTTGCGACATCTCCGGTTGCGGAGTTAACACGCTCAGCGGCGTAACCCTGGGCCTCCTGGATGACCTTGCTGGCCTCTCCTTCGGCTGCCGGGATGATCCTGTTGTAGTTCTCCTTACCCTCGTTGATGTACTTGTTCATGTCCTGGATGGCCTTGTTGACATCCTCGAACGCGTCCTGGACGTCTCCTATAGGAGGAACGATGTCCTGGAGCTTGACCGTGACGATCTTCACGCCGATGTCGTAGAAATCAAGCAGCGCCTGCAGCTTCTCGTGGGCCTCGACCTCCATGGAAGTTCTCTCGCTGGTCATGATGCTCAGAATCGGAAGGTCTCCGACAAGCTGGTTGATCACGGACCTTGAAAGGTCGCTGATCGTCTTGGCCTGGTTGTTCACGCTGAACAGCCACTTGTAGGGGTCGTCGATCCTGTACTGGACAATCCACTGGATGTCGACGATGTTTAGGTCTCCCGTAAGCATCGTGGACTCGTCCATGTACTTGGAGTAGTTGTACTTGGTCGAGGAACCGGCGATGTTTCCCGTCGATGTCGCACGGTACCCGAAGGACATCGTCTGGACAGTCTGGGTCTCGACGTTGAAGCTCCTGTCGATTCCGAACGGAATCTTGAACTGGAGTCCCGGTCCGACAGTCTTGAGGTACTTGCCGAAGCGGAGAATCACAGCCTGCTCGGTCTGGTCAACCACGAAGAATCCTGTGGAAAACGTCAGGCCGACAATGATGACCAGAAGGGCCAGGATGAGAAGCTTGGGAGTGAACGTGAAACCGCGTCCGCCCCTTCTCTGGTTCTGGTTTTGGTTCTGGTCCTGGCTCTGGCCTTGCTGTTCATAGAAGTTGAATGCCATCTTGCCTCCATAAGGGCAGACTGCTGCCCTACTGATAATATAGCTGTAAAAGAGAAAAGGGTCTACGAGGAAGTCGGTTAGTCAGAAAACCTCAGTTGTTGATCTCGAAGAAGTTGTAGGCGTCTTTCGGAAGCTCGGATCCCACGTTTCCGTTGCGGACGAGGCTGAAAAGGGCATCAAGGCACAGCTGGGAATTGAGAATCCTCTTATCGGCCCTCTCCTTCTCATCGGCACCTTCCACGTCCAGATTGATTCCGATTACAGGAATCTTTCTCTTTCTGGCAATCTCCATGAAAGAAGGATCCATCGAATTGTCGAGGAACATGAAGGCATCGACCGCACTGTACTTTGCAAAGAAAGAATCGCTGGAACGCTTGCTGTTTATCAACGAGAACATGAATCCATGACTGGCACACTGGTTGTACAGATGCAGCATCGGCTTCGCCCATGTGGGGATAGTATCCCCGACTGTATCCGGAATGAGGACACATATGGTCTTGTACCTGTTGGCAGAATCCTGAAGAAGATCACTGCCTCCCTGATATCCCATCTCTTTGGCGCATTTCATGATTTTCTCAACGGCTTCCGCCGAGATTCTGTTTGGCCAATTGAATGCAAACGAAACTGTTGTCTTTGAATATCCGGTCTTTTCCGCGATGTCTGAAATGGTAACGCTCTTCTTGCGCATCTTAACCCAACTCCTGTTGATTACGATTCATGCTGTTTGAGTTTAATATTATTCTCTTTGCGCCGTCAAATAAATTTGTACTAAAATTACGAAAAATTTGTATTTTTTTCGTTTTTTAAGTATATTAATCGTTTTCTGTCAATAATTTTACTAAATTTATACAAAATTGTCTGCATTTTAAACAAATGCAACTCAGACAGGAATCAGAACCAGAGACGTCTCGGCAAGACCGGTGTCGTTGCGCTGAATCAGTGAAATCCCCTGGGCCTTGACGTTGTCGTTGACAAGCAACGTGACTATAAGTGAACAGGTTTCAGTATCCTGAAGATCTGCCTTATCGTACCTGACCGTGAACTGTACAGGGAAGTTCAGAAGGTTTCTTATCCTCTGATGTGAGATTTCGGAGACAAGGCCGGTAACGGAATCAGTTTTGATCAGAGAGATGTCCAGGATGTCGTAGGCCGTCGGAAAGAAGAATCCCACACCGTAGCTCACAGATCCGACAAGCATCCCTATCTCGTTCTTCTTCTCCTCATTTCTGGAAAGACTGAACTGCTTGGGCGCTTCTTCTGATGTGGTGGCACACGAACAGAGAAGCAGACAAAGAACTGTCAACAGGATTGCCGCCGGTAGGAAACGCTTCATCCGTCAGGCCTCGGGACCTATGGTCTCTTCGTAATGCTCGGTTCCCAGTGCAAGAATCCTTGAGATGTGCTCGTCGTTCAAGGAATAGATCACATTCTTCCCATCCTTGCGCCACCTGACAAGCCTTGCAACACGCAGCAGCTTGAGATGCTGGCTGGCAACAGATGCCGATATACCCAGGTTTGCGGAAATGGAATTGACATTCGCCTCCCCGGAGTCAAGGAGAAAGAGAATCTTAAGTCTGGTTGGGTCTCCGAAGACTTTGAAGAAATCGGCGATATCGGTGACTTCCTCTTCGGGCAGGATGTTGTCGAATTCCATAGAAAACTCCTGAAAAAAGTATAAATGAAATGGTGTTGTCTGAAAAGAGAAATCACGGTAGGCTGGCAATTGTTACAACCGAGAGTGAAAATGGCAAAAAAAGAAACGGTTTCAGGATCTCAGAGATTCGAACAGTACTACAGTTCAATATACGGGGAAAGATGGCCCGACCTGAGAAAGTCGATGCTTGAGGAAAGCTCCCCTGTCCTGCTTTCCGAAAAGCTGGCTGCACCATATTACATGGACAAAGCCTCGATTCTGGCCGCTAATATACTTCCTATATCGGAAAACTATTCGGTTTTAGATATGTGTGCAGCCCCCGGAGGCAAAACTCTGGTCCTTGCGATGAAGCTGAACGGCACCGGGAAGCTTGTTTCCAACGACAGGTCGGCCGCAAGAAGAAACAGGCTGATCACCGTCCTCGACACCTGTCTTCATCCGGCTCAGAGATCCGTTGTGAAGGTGACAGGCCATGACAGCACCACTTGGTCACTTCATGAGAAGGACATGTACGACAGCATCCTGCTCGATGCACCGTGTTCATCGGAGCGCCATGTGATCAACGATGACAAAGCGCTCTCCCAATGGAGCCCCAACCGGCCGAAGATGCTGTCCAAACAACAGTTCGCAATGCTCTGCGCGGCTTTGGATGCCGCAAAGGCGGGAGGTTACATCCTCTACAGCACATGCTCGATCTGCAACATGGAGAACCAGGATGTGGTAGAACGTCTTTTCAGAAAACGCGAAGGTCAGTTCGAGGAAGTAGACATGCTGGGCTTAAATCCGGATCTTGAGACACTGTCCGAACCTCTGGAGCATGGAAGGATAGTTCTTCCGGATGCACAGAGCGGCTGCGGGCCTCTCTACTTCTGTCTGTTGAGAAAGAGAACCATAGGCTGTAATATTGATTCAGGAGAAAAGGATGACTAGGACATATCTTCTTTCGGTGCT
>CADBOI010000198.1 GCA_902796335.1 uncultured Spirochaetales bacterium | reverse complement strand
TAGCAGCGGTGGATCTTGCTGTTGCGTGCGAAGTCGAATCCGATTGTGCTTTCTGTGATGTCCTCGATGATGAAATCCTCATACAGTTCTCCGAACATCTTGAATCTGGTGTAGTTCGTGGAGAAGATCAGGACTCCGTCGCTTGCCAGATGTCTCATGCAGGAGCGGATAAGGTATCCGTGGTCCCTCTGGACATCGAAGGTGTCGCGGCCCTTGCTGTTCGAGAATGTGGGTGGGTCGCAGAAGATCAGGTCGAATACATCCCTGTTCTCCCTGAGGAATGTCAGGCAGTCGTCCTTGTAGAAGAAATGGTTCATTGTGTTGAAACCGTTGATCTGCATGTTCTTGTTCGCCCACTCCAGATAGTTTGCGTTTGCATCTACGCTGACGGTGGACAGGGCTCCGCCTGCGGCTGCATGGACGGTGGCGCTTGCGGTGTAGCAGAAAAGGTTCAGGAACCTCTTGTCGCGGCTCATGGATTCGATCATCTTGCGAACAGGTCTGTGGTCCAGGAAGATTCCTGTGTCCAGATAGTCGGTGAAGTTCACCAGGAACTTGTGGCCGTTCTCGTTGACGATGTAGAAGTGCGAGGCGCTGCCTTTCTTGGTGTACTGGCTGGAGCCACGCTGAATCTCACGGCGCTTTACGAAGATGTTGTCGTAGTCTATTCCTGTTGTGCGTTCCGTGGCAATGACCAGCTCCTCCAGTCTGCGCTTTGCATCTTCAGGATCTATTGTCGACGGTGCCGCATATTCCTGAAGGCTTATCCACTTGCCCTCATAGACATCGATCGCAGCGCTGTATTCCGGCATGTCGGCGTCATAGAGGCGATAGCATGTGACACCTTCCTTTGCCATTTCCTTTCCGATCGAGGCGATGTTCTTCTTCAGTCTGTTGGCTGCCATCTGGGCTCCGGGTGAGAGTGGGGCTGCAAGACGCTCGGCACGCTTGGCCTTGGCCTTCTCTATCATCTGGGCACGCTCTTCCTTGCTGAAGACATAGTAGTGGGCAGCCTGGCATTCGATTCCGCCGTTGATCAGTGTGTTGGTCCTGTTGGGCTTCATGTCGATGAATCCCAGAAGCTCGCTGTTTCCACAGAGGATCGCCGCATCCCAGCCGCAGAAGACGTTGTAGATTACCTGACCCATGGATGAGTAGAGCCTTCTGATTGCGGCAGAACCGCTGTCCAGTCTTACACCGTACGGTGGGTCTGTGACAATACAGCCTCTTTCAGAAGGAAGGTCCTCTTCAGTAACGGTTGTGAAATCCTTGACAGCGAACTGGATCACGGAAGCCATTCCGGCACGTTTTGCGTTATCCGTTGAAATCTCAATGGCACGGTTATCGATGTCCCAACCGATAATCTTACACTGATTTTCGCAGCGTTTCTTCTCTGCAGAGTCTACTGTTTCCTGCCAGAGGTCATCGTCATGGATGGGGAGTCTGAGGAATGCGAAGCTTTCAGTCTTCAGAAGACCGGGGGCTGTGTTTGTTGCCATCAGAGCGGCCTCGATGCAGATTGTTCCGCTTCCGCAGAACGGATCCAGAAGAGTCGGAGCCTGTTCCTGACCCTGCCTGAAGGCACAGAGATGTCTGTACCAGTCGCTTCTGTAAAGGAGCGAGGCGGCCATGAACTCGCCCATGACGGCCTGAGTCTGGCTCTTTCTGTAGGACCTTCTGGAAAGGTCTCTTCCGCCGAAGTCCACATACCAGCTGACCAGGTTCCTGTTCACATGCAGGTGGAAGACTATGTCGGGATTGTCCCTGTCCACGTTCGGACGCTCTCCGTTGAACTTGCCTCTGATTCTCTCGACTATGGCGTCCTTGAGTCTCAGGGATGCGAAGTGGCTGTTTCTGATCCACCTGCAGTCGGTGACGGTTTCGGTGATTGCAAATGTCTTGTCCGGGTTGACCCAGTTCTCCCAGGGGAGCGTGAGCGAGTGCTCGTACAGGTCGTCGGTTGACTGAAGCTTCTCGGTTCTGTGGACCAGGACAAGAAGGCGTGTGGCGCATCTTGTCCACATGCAGAATTCGTAGGCTGTCCTGAGGTCGGCGTTGAACTCGACTCCGCCGGAGCTGACCTGGATGTCTTTTGCGCCGGCCTCACGGGCCTCTCTTTCCACCAGATCGTTCTGATTAGCTGAAGCTGATGCGAAGAATATCATGCTTTGTCTCCTTTCCTGCCGAATATCTTCAGGACCTCGTCCTTTTCGAACTTGTATTTCGTCCCGCAGTTCAGGCATTCAAGCTCAAGCGGGAACTTGTTGTCGTCGATGATTCCTTCCTTCTCGTCTTCCGGGAGTCTTCCCAGGAAGGTGCTGAAATGGTCCCTCGTGCACGGGCAGGAGAATCCCAGAGGCTCCGAAGAGAGCATCTGAACGCCGAAATCGGAGAAGTTCTCCTGGATGTATTCGGCGATGGGTTTTCCCTCGCTGATGGCCTTGCCGAGCGGTGGAAGCTTGGAACTTGCGTCCTGAAGCTTTTCCAGGACATCGTCGGCACAGCCGGGCATTGCCTGGATGAACAGTCCTCCGGCACCGATGACGCGTCCGGCCTTGTCGAAATGAAGGCCGAGGCTGAACCTCGTGGGTGTCTGCTCGCTTTCGTTGTAGTAGAGGGCAAGGTCCTTTGCAAGGTCGCCGTACTGCATCATGGTCTGTCCTGTGAACGGAGTCCTGTTTCCTTCAAGCAGTTTAGTGACACTGATGAATCCGGGTCCGTACAGAAGAGAGATGTCCTTGCTTTCAACGGGTTTGTCCAGAGGGATGGGGTTGTTCTTGATAAAGCCGCGAACGGCTCCGCATGCCCAGGATTCGACGTAGATTCCGCCTATTGGGCCGCCGCATTCGACGTTGAGCTGGATGCGGTCGTTTCCTTTGACTGACGAGGCCATGAGCCCTGCAGCCACATATGCCTGCCCGAGCACATATGTCTCGAGCAACCCGAGGTTGAAATTGGCCCGCATCTGGTTCACCATAGTGGTTCCGCCTAAACCTGTAAGACGGATCTGGCCATCAGCGAGCAATGATACCTGCCTGCCATCTTCAGGAAGCCCGTCCAGGTGTTGGAGGAGCTCCTGGTCTTCAATTTTCTTTTTGATCATGTTGAACTCAGAGTAGTGGATGACAACCTTTTGTTCAAGGTTCTTTCTTCATAAAGTGAACTGATATATAATTAATGTCCATGAAGACCCCGAAAGTCATAACTGAGGCACAGCAGAACATCAAGCGCAGATGGAAGTTCATAGAGGGAAAGGAACGTCCTTTCATCTATGCCGGTCTTGTGATCGCATATCTCATCTCTCTGGTCTTCATATTCCTCATCTACAACGGCATCACGGAAAAGTACCTGCTTCAGATGAAGTTCGACTCCGAGAAATCCTTCAACAACATCTACATGGCAATGAACGACAGCACGGCAAAGGCCCTGTCCGTAATGGAGGATGAGAAAGTCTCCGGAATAGGCATCTATTCTTCCAGCGGACAGGCCTTCCAGAGGCTCGGCGATGTCCCGCCCTCACTTCCGCTTTCAAAGCTCGTCCAGGGAAGACGCACCGGCCAGGACTCGACCTTGGGAATCTACATCCTTGACGAGGACACCAATCAGATCGAGTATTACAGGCTCTCACGTCTCAAAGTGGTCCTGGAGATGTCCAATGTCTCCAGGCCCGTGGGTAATCCGGATTTCTCGGGACTGCCGGACATAATCTACGTCAAGTTCGACGGCACCTCATATTTCAACAGCGTTAAGAGGGCCTGGGTCCTTGCCCTTGCCGGCGTGTTCCTGATGCTCGGGATTTTCCTGATTATTCTCAGCATCTACAACAACAACCGCAAGTACAGGATCCAGCTCCAGAAGAACGAGAGCCTTGCCAAACTTGGAGCCGCGGCGAGGACGCTGACCCATGAGATCAAGAATCCGCTCAGTGCGATGACCATCCAGAGTGCCCTGATGCGAAAGCTCCTCCCCGAGGAGTTCTATCCCGATCTGGATGTCATGGACCATGAGATCACAAGGCTTACGAATCTGACCAACCGTGTCAGCGAGTTCCTGAAGAACCCTGCAGGCACGCCGCAGGACATCGAGCTTGTCGGTTTCATTAGCGATATAGCC
>CADBOI010000197.1 GCA_902796335.1 uncultured Spirochaetales bacterium | reverse complement strand
TTCCCTTTACTACCTTTTCGGAATCACAGGATCTGGAAAGACGGAGGTCTTTCTGCGCTGTGCCGAAAAGGTGATAGAACAGGGCGGACAGGTCATCTATCTTGTGCCTGAGATAACCCTGACTCACCAGCTTGCGCTGCAGGTCATGAAGAGATTCCAGAACAATGTTGCGATTCTTCATTCGGGACTCACGGACTCCCAGCGCATTGCCCAGTGGCGCAAGATCAAAAGGTCGGAGGTCAGTCTGGTCATCGGTGCCAGAAGCGCCGTGTTCGCTCCGTTCTCCAACCTCAAGATGATCATCATTGACGAGGAGCACGAGAACTCATACAAGAGCGGAAACGCTCCCAGATACCATGCCAGACAGGTTGCCCAGAAGCGTATTTCTGACTGCAAGGGAAAGCTTCTGATGGGAAGTGCCACTCCGAGCCTGGAAGCCTGGCATCTGATGAAGGATCCCTCCAAGATGGTCAGGATCGACCTTACCAAACGTGTGGGCGGAGGTTCCCTTCCCAAGGTGGAGATCGCCGACATGAGCCGCGAGAGCGGAATCTTCGGGCCTCTTTTACAGGAGAGGATGCTCAGAACGCTTTCCGACGGTAAGCAGGTGATACTGTTTCTGAACAGGCGCGGCTACAGCTACTACTTCCACTGCAGAAGTTGCGGCTATGAGCTCAAATGCCCCCATTGCGATGTTGCAATGACTTACCATAAGCGGCGCAACATGCTTCAGTGCCACTACTGCGGATACACGCAGAGACCCATCACAAAATGCCCCCAGTGCGGTTCGATGGACGTGATGTACTCGGGATTCGGGACGGAGCAGGTGGAACAGGAGCTTGAAAGGCTCTTCCCCCTGTACCGGGTGGCCAGACTGGACACGGACACCGTCTCCAAGGACAGAAAGACAATCCAGAAGACTTTGGACGATTTCCGGGCTGGCAACATCCAGATCCTTCTGGGAACACAGATGGTTGCCAAGGGGCTGAATTTCCCCAACGTCAGGCTGGTGGGAATAATCATGGCCGACAGCGGACTCTTGATTCCTGATTTCAGGGCGGAGGAAAGGACGTTCGACCTTCTTGTCCAGGTCTCGGGAAGATCGGGAAGGGCTGATTCCGAGGGCGAGGTTATAATCCAGACCCGTACCAAGGACAACCCGGCCATCACGTTCGCCGCCAGAGGGGATGTGAAGGGATTCTTCGACCAGGAGCTTGCTATCCGCGAGGAGACGGTGTTCCCGCCTTTCTCAAGAATGGCGAACATAGTATTCCGTTCAACCAACGCCGATGCCGCAAGGACCTTTGCCCAGAGCGTTGCCAACTCGCTGCGTCAGAACGGCCGTGGCATCCAGGTATACGGTGCAAACGAGTGCCCCATTGAGAAGATCAGGTCCTACTACCGCTTCCAGGTGCTGGTACGCTCGAAGAACCCTTCGATGCTGTTTTCCTCGCTGAACAAGGTCATCGCCGGCCTGAAGGTCCCATACAACGTTTCCATGGACATCGATGTGGATCCTGTGGATCTGCTTTAGCTTTGCGGACAGTCTGTCTCATTGAACAGTTTGCCCCGTTCTGATATAAAATAAAATCATGCTTGATATAATGAAACTTGGGGAGGAAGTCCTCCGTGAGAAATGCTCGGATGTGACGCAGTTCGACGATGCTCTTCACATCCTTATCCAGGCCATGTACGAGACCCTTGAGGAGGCCGACGGGGTCGGCCTTGCCGCACCTCAGGTAGGTGTGGACAAAAGATTCTTCATCGTCTCGCTTCCCGATGGAACAAAGAAAGAGTTCATCAACCCGAAGATCACCGGAATGTCAGTTGAGACAAACCCCTACGAGGAAGGTTGTCTGAGCCTTCCCGGTGTCTATCATGACGTTGTCAGGCCGTCCAAGGTCATCATCGAGGCAAAGGATGCGAACGGGGTTCCGTTCACCCTCAAGGCCTCGGGCCTGATGGCACGTGTGATCCAGCATGAGTACGACCATCTTGACGGAGTTCTCTTCATCGACCGTCTGGACGAGGAGGAGAAGAACAAGGTCGTTCGTGCCTACGAGAAGAAGAACAGGAAAAAGAGACACAGATAAGATGGAAGACCACAGGATCCTGCTTGCGGGAACGCCGGAAATAGCAGTACCACTTCTCAAGGCCCTTGCCGGAAGATTCAATGTCGTCGGAGTCCTGACCTCGTCCGACAAGAAGGTGGGGCGTTCTGACAAGCTTGTCCCAAGTCCCGTCAAGGCCGCTGCCATGGAGTTGGGGATTCCCGTTCTCCAGTTCGACACCATCAGGTCGGAGGCAAGGCAGGCCGTGAAGACCATCGGGGCAGACACACTGATCTCGTTTGCGTTCGGCAGGATCTTCGGTCCCATGTTTCTGGATCTTTTCCCGAAGGGACGTTTCAACGTCCATCCTTCCGCTCTTCCACAGTTCCGCGGACCTTCACCGGTGCAGTTCACAATAGACAACGGGCTGCGGTTCGCCGCAATATCCCTCCAGGACATAGGTCTTGCAATGGACGAGGGCGACATCTGGGCTGTGCACAGTTTCCCGCTGGACGGAACGGAGACGAACCAGTCTCTGACTGTCCGTGTGGCGTCCGAGGCAGCTGCATTTGTCCCGGATCTGCTTCAGAGCATATTCGAGGGTTCTGTGAAACCTGTTCCCCAGTTGGGTGATGCAAGCTACTGCACCATGATTGACAGGGCTTTCGGACAGCTTGATTTCAACAGAACTGTAAGGGAACTCCACTGCAGGATCCGCTCCTGCTATCCGTGGCCCAAGGCATGGGCCCGCGTCAACGGCGGCGACATTGCAATCACCGGTGTCTGGGGAGGATTCTCCTATCTGGACAATCCCGAACTTCCGGATGGCATTGAGCCGGGCAAGGTTGTCTCGTTCAGAAAGGACAGGGGAATAGGAGTCTGCTGCTCGGATGGAATCCTGTGGATAACGGCGCTTCAGCTTCCTGCCAAGAAGGAGCTGGATTTCAAGGCCTTTGTCAACGGCAACCGCTGGATTCTTGATTCAAGGTTCGAGTGATGGCCTGTCCCTACAACTCATACGCCGAACATCTCAGAAAGAAATACGGACACAGTGTATTCAGAATAGGCATAGATGCCGGGTTCTCATGTCCTAACAGATGCAAAAGTCCTGACGGCAGCGGGTGCTCATACTGCGACAGTCAGGGAGCCAGGGCGGCATATCTGCGTACGTCGGAAAGCATGTTCAACCGCTCGAGCGGTTTTGAGTCCGATATAGATTCAATGTCCTGTGCTTGTGAGAATACTGGAGTTTATTCATTCAACTTCGATAAAGAGGATATCAGAGCTCAGGTTGAGCGAGGTGTGGAATTCGTCAGGAGACGGTATAGGACAGATTGTTTCTCGGCTTACCTCCAGTCATTCTCAAACACGTTCGCACCGGTGGAGAAGCTCAGAGAACTCTATGATTTCGTCCTTTCTCTGCGACCATGGCAGGAGCTGATAATCTCCACAAGACCTGACTGCATCGATGGAAATAAGCTGGACCTGATTGCCTCGTACAAGGAGAGGGGAACCGGGGTGTGCATCGAGCTCGGCCTTCAGAGCGGGGACGATGAGATTCTGAAGAGGATGAACCGCGGCCATGATGTGAAATGCCTTGTTAAAGCCGCCAGAGCCGTGAAGGCGCGTGGGATAGAACTGTGCCTCCATGTTCTGACCGGTTATCCCGGTGAGGGAAAGGCTCAGCTGGACAGGACAATAGAAGTGGTCAACACAGTCCATCCGGATTCGCTGAAGATCCACAATCTGAACATAGTCGCAGGCACGGCTCTGTATGATGATTTCCTCAAAGGTGAGGTTACGGCGCCATGCATGACCCGCCACATAGAGAACGTGATCTACATCCTTCGACGGATTCCGTCGGATGTGGTCATCGAACGCCTGATGTGCGAGACGCCGCCCCACAGGCTGGCATGTCCCAGACTGTTTGCCGACAAGAACCGTTTCCTCAGGGCCCTTGAGGCTGAAATGCATGAGAGAAATGCCGTCCAGGGCGATTTTTTCAAGTCTTGAAACTGGCGTTTTGAGAATATAAAATAGCGTAAAAAGGAGAATCCGATGTTCAAGAAAACCGTTGCATTCATTCTGGTGGCCGTTCTGGCAGCCTGTCTTGTTTTTTCCGCGGACAGCTCTGCAAAACCGGAGGTTCCCCAGACACTGAAAGACAAGTTCAGCTATGCGTACGGCATCTACATGCTTCAGGTAGCGGGCGAGAACGCCGGGTACTATTTCACCATGTCCCAGAGGACAACGTATCCCGAGCTAGACCCGTACTACGGCTACATGGGAATGAACGACTTTGTCCAAGGCAAATCCAAATTCACGGTCAATGAGCTCAACAGCATCCTTCAGGAATACTTCAAGGACTACGAGGCCAGAATGACCGTTTTGGCGGAGGCGAACCTAAAGGCCGCAGAGGAATTTCTTGCTGAAAACAAGACCAAGGAAGGAATCCATGTGACCGAATCCGGCCTTCAGTACAAGATCCTGAAGCAGGGAACCGGAGAGAAGGCCACGGCAACGGATACTGTGGAGCTTGACTATGAGCTGAGGCTTCTTGACGGAACCGTCCTTGACAGCTCGTACAAGAGGGGAACACACCATAAGCTTTCCATGACTCAGGTGATTGCGGGTTTCAAGGAAGGCGTCCTGCTCATGCCCATGGGCTCGCACTACATTCTGTACGTACATCCGGATATCGGATACGGCTCAGGTCCTTCGGGAAACATCGAGCCGAATTCGCTTCTGGTATTCGAGATCGAGACATATTCAATCGTAAAGTGATGGGGAGGAAATCAACATGACATTCAGAACAAAGGGTTTGATCAAGATGCTTTTAGTGGGTATTGCCGCCATTTTTGTAGGCATCCTGATCATGCAGCATACAGGATCGTTTCTCAAGATCATCCTGATTGCGGCTGGAATCGGATCATTCATCGACGGTTTCTATACACTGGTCGGAGTCCGCAGATGGTGCTTCACAGATTTCACCAAGAGGCTCGCCATGGTCAAAGGTTTCGAATCCATCATCATCGGAGCCGGATCCGTTGTCTTTGCACTGTTCGCAGCGGAGACTGCCATCACAGTGATGGTCTATGTCTTTGCGATTGGCCTTGTTTTCTCGGCAATTGTTTCATTCCAGAACGCTGCTGTGGCAAAGAACTTCGATATCGTCGATATGAAATCCCATTTCATAGTCGAAGGTGTGATCCAGATTCTCATAGCTCTGCTTCTCTTCTTCAAGCCAGTTGATACCCTTTACAAAGTCGTCCAGATTCTGTCGATTGGATTCGTCGTCATCGGTGTCATGATGGCTGTGATCTCCATCCTCTCCATGATCAGAGGAGGAGGAAAGGAAACCGAGGCAATCGTAGAAGAAGCCGAAGTCGTGGACGAGGAAAAGAAGTAAGCTTTTAATAAACTATGGAAAATAAGAAGGACCTTGAGGAGTGCAGGCTCGAGATCAACAGGATCGACGAGCAGATTGCCGGCCTTTTCGAGCAGCGCATGGACGTTGCCCGGGATATTGCCGAGTACAAGAAGGAGTACGGCCTTCAGATATTCGATGCCGCACGGGAGCAGGAAGTCTGCGACCGTGAGGTGAATTTCATTCACAATCCTGACTACAGACCGTACTACCTTGAGTTCCTCAAGGCCATGATGAGCACGGGAAAGCGCTTCCAGAGCCAGGTCATCAAGGGAAGCAAGATCGCCTACTGCGGAATTGAAGGTGCATGGGCCAACATAGCCGCCCGAAGAATATTTCCTGATGGAAATCTGGTTTCGTTTCCCAGTTTCGACAAAGCCTACGAGTCGGTGGTCAAAGGCCACTGCGACTTTGCCGTACTTCCTGTGGAGAACAGCTACGCGGGCAATGTGAACCAGGTCTTCGACCTGATGCATCAGGGTTCTCTTTTCATCAACGGCATGTACAATCTGAAGATCGCCCAGGCTCTTCTGGGCATCAAGGGCGCGAAGATATCCGATGTGAAGAAGGTCATAAGCCATCAGCAGGCTTTGGACCAGTGCATGAAGTACCTTCAGTCCAACGGCTTCTCGATCCAGGCCATGTCCAATACGGCGGTCGCAGCCAGGGAAGTGGCGGCTTTGAACGACAAATCGGTTGCGGCAATCGCAAGCGAGGAGACGGCACAGCTCTACGGTCTTGAGGTCCTTCAGAAGGAAATCAACCAGAGTTCAATGAACACAACCCGCTTTGCAGTGTTCTCCCGTGTTAAGAACGAAGAGGTGACCTCGGGTGCACGTTGTCTTTTCCAGATGATGTTCACCGTGAAGAACTACCCGGGCTCTCTTGCAAGCGCCATCAAGGCTTTTGCGGATGCCGGTATAAACCTAAGGTCTCTTCAGAGCCGTCCGATCAAGGACGTGCCTTGGCAGTACTACTTCTACGTGGAAGGCGAGGGCTCCCTTCTGGGACCGGAGGGTCAGGGTCTGATTAACAAACTTCACGGTGTCTGCGAGGAGGTCAAGGTTCTGGGCCATTATCAGGGCGACATCAACATCTGAAATGCGGAGGTGAAGAATCATGGGCGTTATCAGGATAGACCTTGGAAAAGACAGCTATGACATTGTCATCCGCCGAGGAGCCTTGTACGATGCCGGTTTCGAGCTTGATCTGGACCGCAAGGTCCTTGTGGTCTCGGACGACGGAGTGCCTGACGAATACGGCGATGTGGTCATGGATGCCGCCCGCGAGGGCTTCCGCATGGTTTTCCGCGCAGGAGAGGCCAACAAATCCATCGACACCCTGAACGAGATCCTCACCCACATGGTGCGCTGCGGTTTCGACCGACATGACTGCGTGGTGGCAGTCGGCGGCGGAATCTCCGGCGACATGGCCGGCTTTGCCGCATCGTGTTACATGCGGGGCATCGATTTCTACAACATCCCCACCACGGTTCTTTCGCAGGTGGATTCCTCGGTGGGTGGGAAAACCGCCATAAATCTCGGGGGCGTGAAGAACAGCGTCGGTGCATTCCATCAGCCCAAAAAGGTCCTGATCGATCCGGATGTCGTTTCAACACTCCCTCCGAGACAGGTTGCAAACGGCCTCGCCGAGGCCCTGAAGATGGCCTTCACATTCGATGCCGACCTGTTCTCTCTGTTTTTGGAAGGTGATGTCATTGGCAATCTTGATGCCATCATTGAGAAATCCATCCTTTTGAAAAAGGTCATCGTCCAGCTGGACGAGCACGAGAAGGGCCTTAGAAAGGTCCTCAATTTCGGTCATACCATCGGGCACGGCATTGAGGCCTCGCTTCCGGCGGGAACCCTTTTCCACGGCGAATGTGTCTCCCTTGGAATGATTCCCATGTGCTCGGAAAGTGTCCGTCCAGCTTTGGAGAAGGCCCTTGAAAGACTCGGCCTTCCCACACGGTTCAGTTTCGATGAGGACGCCGTCTGCGAGGCGATCAGCCACGATAAGAAATCTACCGGGGACAGGATATCCACGGTGTTCGTCCCGGAAATCGGGAAATATGAGTTCAGGGATATGGGCCTGAACGACATCAGGGCACTTCTGCCTCTGATTCAGAAGTGACGGAGGGATTATGAAGAACAGTTTCGGAACAAGCGTCCGGACAACGGTTTTCGGAGAAAGCCACGGCCCGTTCATCGGAGCGGTGATTGACGGGCTTTCCCCCGGAATGGTGATTGACGATTCCTTCATCAGGCACCAGCTGTCCCTCAGAAGGCCATCGGGAAGCTTCTCCACATCAAGGGTCGAGAGCGACGAGTTTCAGATTGTCAGCGGCGTTTTCAACGGCCGCAGCACGGGAACTCCGCTCTGCATCCTGATTCCCAACACAGCGCACAGGAGCGCGGATTACGACAAGCTTTCATCTGTTGCAAGGCCCGGTCATGCAGACTATGCCGCACAGTGCAAATACCACGGATACCAGGACTACAGGGGAGGCGGACACTTCAGCGGAAGGATCACCGCAGCCCTTGTTGCCGCCGGAGCCGTTGTCATTCCTTCTCTGAAGGAAAAGGGTATCCTCATCGGAACCCATGTACGCTCATGTGCAGGAATCCAAGATATCTGTTTTTCATCCGACGAGCCGGTTCTGAGAAAGCAGCTTGCTTGTCTTGGAGACAAGGTTTTTGCAACCCTCGATGACGATGCCGCATGCGGCATGAAGGCCGCAATCGAGAAGGCATCGACAGAAGGGGACAGCGTCGGAGGCGTTCTGGAGACCGCAATCAGCGGCCTTCCTTCAGGTCTCGGCGAACCGTGGTTCGACACTATCGAGGGCCTTCTCAGCCATGCTCTATTCAGCATCCCTGCAATCAAGGGTGTGCAGTTCGGATCAGGGTTCGACATGGTCGACGGAAGAGGAAGCGCTTTCAACGACAGCTTTGCAATGGAAGACGGTAAGGTTGTCACGCTTACAAACAACAACGGCGGAATAAACGGCGGCATAACCAACGGCATGCCCGTGGTGTTCCGCTGTGCTGTAAAACCCACACCGTCCATCTCGAAGACACAGAAAACGGTGGACTTCAAGGAGCTAGCCGATACGGAGATCTCCGTAGGTGGAAGACATGATCCAGCCATAATCCACAGGGCGAGGGTTGTTGTAGACAGTGTTGTGGCTCTTGTTCTTTATGATGTCCTGGTTGGAAGGTTCGGTTCTGATTTCTTTGCAGGAAATTAAGCAATAGGGAATTGTTTGGGGAATTGCTATGGAATACGGATTGATTGGGGAAAAGCTCGGACACAGCTACTCGCCGGAGATTCACAAACTTCTCGGCGACTATGAGTACGAGCTCAGGGAGATTCCGAAGAAGCAGCTTGGTGCCTTCATGAAAGCCAAGGCATTCAAGGCCATCAATGTGACAATTCCTTATAAGCAGGATGTCATCCCTTACCTCGACGTAGTGGATGGTCCGGCTTCTGAAATTGGAGCTGTCAATACAATCGTAAACAAAGACGGCCGTCTTTACGGATTCAATACCGATTTCGCAGGCATGACGGGTCTTCTGAATTACCTGGAGCTTGATCTCAAAGGCCGCAAGGTCCTGATTCTGGGTTCAGGCGGAACAAGCCGGACTGCACGGGCTGTAGCCCGTTCTCTCGGTGCTTCCGATGTCATAGTGGTGAGCCGATCGGGATCCGAAGGCAGCATCTCCTATGAACAGGCGGCTTCCCTGCATTCGGATGCAGGGATAATAATCAACGCAACTCCCTGCGGCATGTTCCCGAATTGCGACGCCTCTCCGATTGACCTGACCCCGTTCAAGCACCTTGAGGGTGTGGTGGATGCCATCTACAACCCGTTGAGGACCAACCTTGTCCTGCAGGCTCAGAAAACGGGATGCACCTCTGACGGTGGT
>CADBOI010000196.1 GCA_902796335.1 uncultured Spirochaetales bacterium | reverse complement strand
TCTTTCTGGAGACAAGTATACTCAACGACTGGTACTCCTTACCATGCTAATTACGTCTACCCACACAAAACGTCGAATAACCGATTTTTGGTTTTTTTACTGAGTTTTTCAAGAAACTTTACGATTTTGGGAAAAATTACTGAAAGGATGATTATTGGAATCCTTTTAGGGTCCTCGATCTAGAACAAGGGATGGTCGGCTGGCATGTATAGGAATCTCTGAGCATTGCTTTTTCGGTTTTATGTCACAGATGTGGTTTGAAGCTTGAATATTGCCTCAAATTACAACTTTCTGTAGGATATACAGAAAGGAGTTTATTTCCATGGATAACACCCAGAAGCAGATAATACTTACGGGAGACCGCCCCACGGGACGTCTCCATCTCGGACACTATGTCGGGTCTCTCAGGCGCCGTGTGGAGCTTCAGAACTCTGGCAAGTTCGACGAGATCAACATTCTGATCGCAGATGACCAGGCCCTCACGGACAATGCGGACAACCCGGGCAAGATCAGGGACAACATCATCAACGTTGTCCTGGACTACCTGTCCGTGGGCATTGATCCCAACAAGACCACAATCTGCGTCCAGTCGGCACTTCCCGCACTTCACGCGCTCACTTTCTACTATATGAATCTTGTCTCGACGGCAAGGCTTTCCAGAAACCCCACCGTCAAGGCTGAGATCCAGATGCGCGGTTTCGCGGACGAGGGCCTTCCCGCAGGATTCTTCGCATACCCTGTGTCACAGGCTGCGGACATCACGGCATTCGATGCAACGGTCGTGCCGGTAGGTGAGGACCAACTTCCCATGATCGAGCAGACCAGGGAGATTGTCGAGAAGTTCAACAGGACCTACGGCGAGACGCTGGTGCTTCCCAAGGCTATGATTCCGGAGAACCTCATGCAGAGGCGTCTTCCCGGTGTCGATGGAAAGGCCAAGATGAGCAAGTCGCTCGGAAACTGCATCTATCTTTCGGACGATTCCAAGACTGTCAAGAAACAGGTCAACGGCAAGATGTTCACAGATCCCACCCATCTGAGGATCGAGGATCCGGGCCACACTGAGGGCAATGTTGTGTTCACATACCTGGATGCCTTCTGCACGGACGATGACTTCAAGCGTTTCCTGCCGGATTATGCAAACCTTGACGAGATGAAGGACCACTACAGACGCGGTGGCCTGGGAGACGGAACCTGCAAGAAATTCCTGATCAATGTTCTTGAGGAGACCCTCGGGCCCATCAGAGCCGAGCGCAGCAAGTGGGCAGCGGACATAGATGCCGTCTACGATATTCTGCTCACGGGAACAAAGAAGGCTCAGGAGAAGACGAACGCGACACTGGCACGTGTCCAGAGTGCGATGCGGATCGACTATTTCAAGGACCGCAGCATCATCGGCGACTGGGAAAGGCTTCTCAGAAATGCGGAGGCATGAGGCACAGATGGCAAAAGAACAGGTACAGAAAGCATATCTCTATCTGGTTAAGATCCCCAGCAGCAACGACCTGATAGTCTGCGCGGCTGAAAGCGTTTTCTATCCGGGAACCTATGTCGTGGCTCCCACCCGTTACGGCCAGGACATGGGCGTTGTGGTGGGCTCAGCCGCAGGACTCGGCCAGGAGAACACATACAATCCGGGGTGCAAGGCGTGTCTCGGCGCATGCCATTTCGGCCCTACACCCAAGACCGAAGAGGATGACCAGCGCATAGCCGCCCTGGGAAGCATCGAGGACGGGGACGTTATGGTGGAAATGGACGGCAATGTGGTTGACATGGGTCCGCTTCCAAAGTTCGAGATCAGGTCGGAACGTCCTCAGACGATTGTCCCCGAGGACCGGGAGATCGATGAGACCGGACTGTGGGACCAGGCTTACAAGGAGCCTGAGATGGTCGAGATCGACGGCGATGCCCTGTGGATCTCCCATATCGCCACACCGGATGAGATCAGACGTTATTCCGAGAACAAGGAAGACGAGAAGGAAGCCATCAAAATCTGCAGGGAGAAGATTGCCAAGCACAATCTGGACATGAAGCTTGTCACGGCGCACTTCCTCCTCAGCGAGCCCAAGGTGCTTTTCTTCTTCACGGCAGAGGATAGGGTGGATTTCAGGAACCTGGTCAAGGATCTGGTCTCCGTGTTCAGGATGAGGATCGAGCTCAGACAGATCGGCGTCAGGGACGAATCCAGGGTTCTGGGCGGTCTTGCAGTCTGCGGAAGGGATTTCTGCTGCCACTGCGTGTCGGACAAACTCAAACCGGTGACCATCAAGATGGCCAAGGAGCAGAACCTGTCGCTGAACTCCATGAAGATATCGGGTCCGTGCGGCAGACTCCTGTGCTGCCTCAGCTACGAGTTTGATTTCTATCTCGAGGAAAAGCAGGCATATCCGGCTGAGGGAAGCAGGATCAAACTCGGTCAGGATTTATTCAAGGTCACGGAGATAAATATCCTTTCACACAAGATGACGGTATCCGGTTCTGAGGGAAGACAGTTCACAATTCCACGCAGCGAACTGTATTTCGACCATGAAAAGGGCCGTTGGGAGGTGTCGCAGCGCTATCAGGAGGAATTTTTATCCAACTGACTTAAAGTGTTGTATTGACCTATTTTAAGGTCTGTGATATGTTTTTGGGCGTTGCCCCGTTATTCGGGTGTCAATTTCCGTAAAGTAAATAGTTTATCTTGAAAAAGATATTTGGAGGTTACAGTGAATCGTTCTGCAGATAAGAGAGATCGTGAGAACAAGGCCAGAAGGCTTAGAAACCGTGCAACAAAGAGCGAGTTCCGCACAGCAATCAAGGCTTTTGATGCAGCAGTTGTCGCAGGAGACAAGGCAGCAGCCGAGCAGGCAATGAAGCTTTCATTCAAGCTTATGGATTCAGCAGTCAACAAAGGTACAATTCATCACAATACATCAGACAGAAAGAAATCAAGAATGAACATCAAGTTCAACAAGATGGCATAATTGGGGAAAAGCATTATGGAGAAGACCAAACTTACAAAGGCAGTTATCATCGAGCATCTCCATGACAAACTGGGGATCAACAGAAATGACATCCACCAGATTGTCGACGAGTTCTTCGAGGAAGTCAAAGACGGTCTCAAAGACGAGAAAGTCATTGAGCTCCGTGGCTTCGGAACCTTCGAGGTCAGGACGCGCAAGGGCAGAGAGAAGGCCCGCAATCCCAAGACCGGTGACCTGGTTGCTGTGGATACCCACGGTGTTGCAGTCTTCCGCCCGGGCAAAGAGCTCAAGGATCTGGTCTGGGACCTTCGTCAGGAGAATTGATTAGAACGATTCCATGAACAGACTATTCAGCGTAAACGACAAGGTTCTACGCAGGCGCAACCTCAGGACGGTTTGTTCTGAGGTTGTTCTGTTGTTGGCCTCAGCATTCCTATTCGCAATGGCACACCCGAGCTTCCTTTTCAAGAACGGATTCGGGTTTCTTGCTTTCTTCGTCCTGATTCCGGTATTCGCCGTCATCAGGAACACTTCCTGGAAGCTCGTCGGTGCGTATGGCTTTCTATACGGTTTTGTATATTACTCGATATTCAACTACTGGCTGACGACATTCCATCCGTTCGCCATCCTGATCGTTACCATAATCAAGGGTGCCGAGATGCTGATTCTGTTCTTCGCCCTCAAGGCGATGGACAGCTGGCTGGGTGATGTCCTCAAGGGAAGGCTGGTCCATGTCCTGCAGGCCGTCATCTGGGTTGCGTACGCATACATCTCCCAGGGCTGGTTCGCAGGCTATCCGTACGGATCTATCGCCTATGCCCTCCACGCATACAAGATCCTGATCCAGGTGTCCGACCTGTTCGGTATCTGGGGTCTGACATTCATGTTGGTCCTTCCTCAGGCATTTCTGGGCAACTGGGCCGCAGACCACTTCAGCAAGACCAAGGTCAGCCACAGCGAGGGTCTCTGGCAGCACATCCTGGTCCACAGGATCACGCTCTGCATCTATGTGGTGCTTTTGATTGCACAGATAATCTACGGAATCGTGGCATATTCGCACTGGAGCAAGGTCCAGGAGGACAAGTCCTTCAAGGTCGCAACGGTCCAGCATAACGCCGATTCCTGGAAGGGCGGCTTCAACACATACGAGAGGAACTTCATCAACCTGGAGAAGATGAGCCTTGAGGCCATGCTCTACAATCCCGACATGGTCATCTGGTCTGAGACCGCGTTCGTTCCTTCCGTGAGCTGGTACACAACCTATCCGTACGAAGGAAACGACGAAGGCGAGGTCTTTGACTATCTCAGACGCATCCAGGGACTTGTGGACGACTTCGTGAAGTTCGGTTCCGAGCTGGGACTCCCTCTGCTCACCGGAAACCCGTCAAGCGTCATCAAGGACCCGAATCTTCCTCCTTACAACGAGGAAGGCGAGTGGAACAAGCTCGATTACAACTCTGTCATCCTCTTTGATGACGGTATGATCAAGCAGTCCTACCTGAAGCAGCATCTTGTTCCGTTCACCGAGCATTTCCCGTATGAGAAGCAGATGCCGTGGCTGTACAACCTCCTGAAGGCCAACGACTACCACTGGTGGGAGAAGGGAACAGAATCCGTGGTCTTCGAGACCTCGAACGGAATCAAATTCTCCACTCCGATCTGCTACGAGGACGTTTTCGGAGACATCTGCGCCGAGTTCGTCGAGAACGGAGCCGACCTGATCATCAACATGACAAACGATTCATGGTCAGGATCCGAGGCCGCCGAGCGCCAGCACATGGTCATGGCCGTCTTCAGAAGCGTGGAGAACAGAAGGACCGTCCTCAGAGGCACCAATAGCGGAATGACATGCCTTATCACTCCGGAAGGAAAGATCCGCGGAGAGATGACCCCGTTCAAGATGGGTTACAAGATCTGGGATGTCCCCGTGTTCACAGGTGAGAAGAACGGAAGCACCCTCTACACACGCACCATAGATATCAGTGCGAAAATCTGCGTATGGCTCTCATATGCGGCACTTCTCTGCGGCCTTGCTCTGGTTGTCTTCAGGACCGTCAGAAAGCGCAAAAATATAGTAAAATAATTGCTGTCTTGTGCAGGTCTTAGCAGCCTGCACAAGGCAATTATTGACAATGCCCCCTTGTGGGTATTAATATTCAGCTATCCAAAAAGGAACCTTAAGTTCCCCGAAACAAATCCCACACGATTCTTAATATTTTTTGATTCACCGGACGCGTAAGCGTCATTTGGAGAAAAACTACATGGATAATGAGACAACTGGTGTTGTGACTGAAGAAACAGCACGTCCGGTAAAGAAACTCGTTCTGAAGAGAAAACCGGTTCTCAAGAGAGCTCCCAGGATCAAGGAGGAGAATCCCTCTGAAGCCGCACCCGAGACAACAGAGGCTCCTGCAAAGGTAGAAACCCCGAAAACAGAGTCTGCACCCGAAGTGAAAACACAGGAAAACCTGGCAGCTCCCGAGGCCGCAGCTGAGGCTGCACCCAAAAAGCGCAGAGGCAGAACTCCAAAGCAGAAGGTAGAGGCTGAGAAGGTCGCTTCCGAAGAGCCAAAGAAGGAAGAAGTTCCCGCCAAGGATGCCCCTGTAAAGGAAGCCCTTGCTGCGGAAGCTCCCGCAAAAGAGACTCCGGAGAAGGAAACATCTGAGAAAGCAGCTTCCGAGAATGCTTCAGAAGAGCAGCAGACGGAGCGCAGGTTCGACAACCACAGGCAGAACCAGAATCAGAACCAGAGAAACAAGGACAAGAACAAGAAGTTCAACAACAACGGCAAGCAACAGGACCAGCGTCAGAACCAGAAGAAGCCCATGACAATGGAGGACATTGCAATCAGTGCCGAAGAGTACCAGAGCAACCTGTCCAACAGGCTCATGGTAAACGACCTTGTTGTGACTCCGTTCGACGAGCTCAAGGAAACACTTGCAGAGATGGCCGGAACCAACGTGGACGACTATGCCGAGTTCAAGAAGCAGGAAGTCGTCATGGAGGTGATCAAGACGTTCAGCAGAAACGGCGGAGTCATCTACGCAATCGGAACACTTGAGATCCTCAGCGACGGATACGGATTCCTCAGGTCTCCGCTCAACAGCTATCTCTCAGGCCCGGAGGACGTCTACGTCTCTCCCGCCATCATCAAATTCCTCAACCTCAAGACCGGAGACACCATCGAAGGCATGATGAGGACCCCGAAGGACAACGAGAGGTTCTTCGCCCTTTCCAAGGTGGCATTCGTCAACGGAGATGCCCCGATCGTCGCAAAGACAAGGACAAGCTTCGACAACCTGGTGCCCCTCTATCCCGACCAGAGGATCAACCTCGAGACCGAGAGAACGGACAACGATGTCTCCATGAGAATCATCAACCTGTTCTGTCCCATCGGAAAAGGCCAGAGAGCCCTGATCAC
>CADBOI010000195.1 GCA_902796335.1 uncultured Spirochaetales bacterium | reverse complement strand
GTCGTATCTCAAGAACTCCTGTGTTCAGGTTGCAATCTTCGATGACAGGGTCGAGGTTTCCTCTCCGGGCGGACTGAGTGAGAATCTGACAATCGAAAAGATTGTCAAGGGACAGTCAAGAATCAGAAACCGTGCCATTGCGGCTGCTTTCCATTACATGCATCTCATAGAGAACTGGGGAACCGGAATTCCTAAGATTCTTCAGGAGTCAAGGCAATACGGCCTGAAGGATCCGGAAATCACCGATTCCGGGTCGGACTTCAGGATCAGCCTCTTCCGCAGGGAGTTTGATTTTGATCGTTATGGTGTTGTTGATCCCAGAAAGCGGGAATTTGAAGCTTCAAATGATACTGAAAATGGAAACAATAAGGAAACAAAAGACGGATTTGAAGCTTCAAATGAAGCTGGAAATACAGCAAAACGGATACTTGAAGCTATAAATGAGACTCCGGATTCCAACACCGAATATCTGTCACGGAAGCTAGGCCTATCACGATCGACGGTTCAGAGGAATATAAAAAGCCTGATTGAAGCCGGCAAACTTGTCCGCGAGGGAGCCACAAAGAACGGACGGTGGAAAATCGTCTGAGTGCTGTTGGCATGGCTTTTCATTTTCCTCGCGCGGATATATGATGTTTGGGAATCACTAACAGAACTATGGTGGAACTATGGAAATTGAAGTAAAAAACTTTCATCCGTTGGAGGTCAAGCTTCTGCGCCATGTCAGCGCCGGAGAGGACATCACGGCAGAGAGAATCGTAAACGAGCTGGATTACAAGGTAGGACAGTGCAACCAGGCATTCAGCTGGCTCAGCGCAAAAGGCTGCCTTGAGGAGACAGGCCGCAAGACCATCGTCACATACGAACTGACCGAGCTGGGACAGGCCCAGGCAAACGAGGGAACACCCGCACAGAGGATCTTCGATCTTCTGAAGGGCGGCGAGCCTCTCGGACTGCCCGAGATCGCAGAGAAGCTCGGACTTGAGAAGAGCGACATCGGATCCGCATACGGCAGCCTTTCAAAGGCCGGAACCTGTGCGATGAACGCCGAGAACAAGGCATATGTCAAGAACGACCAGCTTCCCGCTGATGTCACCGAGACTGCCGAGCTCCTGAAGAAAGGTCTCACAGGTCCTATCGACGAGTCGCAGATGACTGAGCGCGAGAAGGCCCTGATGGCCCGCATCTCCAAAAAGCGCGGTGCCGCGGGCTCTCCTTACAAGATGACCGAGCGCGAGGAAGTAACCTACCGCATGACCAGGCTCGGAGAAGAGGCAAAGAAAGCCCTTCTTCAGGCAAACATCACCGGTGAGGAAATCGGAGTCCTCACTCCGCAGATCATCGCGAACGGAAGCTGGAAGACAGCAAGCTTCAGACCCTACGGACTTGACGCACCTGTCCAGAGACTGATTCCTGGCCGTCACAACCCGTATGCCAACTACATCCAGTGGGTCAAGGACAAGCTCACCTCGCTCGGATTCGAGGAGTTCGACGGACCGCTGGTAGAGAACGAGTTCTGGAACGGCGATGCCCTGTTCATGCCCCAGTTCCACAGCGCCCGTGACATCCACGACGTCTACTACGTCAAGGAACCCAGACACTGCAAGAAGATCGACGAGCCGTGGCTCACCAACGTCGCCAACACACACGAGAACGGCGGAAACACCGGATCCCGCGGATGGCAGTACAAGTTCGACCACGAGTTCACAAGACGCCAGATCCTCAGAAGCCAGGGAACCGTCCTTTCGGCACATCAGCTGACAAAGGCAAAGGTCCCGGGAAAGTACTTCGGAATCGTGCGCTGCTTCCGCTTCGATGAGGTCGATGCAAAGCACGGTGCTGACTTCTACCAGACAGAGGGAATCGTCATCGGCAAGGAAGCCAACCTGAAGGACCTTCTGGGCCTTCTTAAGATGTTCGCAGTCGAGGTCGCCGGAGCCACGGACTTCAAGTATGTTCCCGGCTACTTCCCGTTCACGGAGCCCTCGATCGAGATCCACATCAAGCACCCTGTTCTGGGTTGGTTCGAGATGGGCGGATCCGGAATCTTCCGTCCTGAGGTCACAAAGAGCCTGGGAATCGACGAGCCTGTTCTGGCCTGGGGTCTTGGAATCGACAGAATGGCCATGATGCACCTCGGAATCAACGACATAAGAGACCTGTTCTCACCGAACATCGACAGTGTAAGGACAAGGAGGGGTAACTGATGCCTAAATTCGAGACCAAAGAGAAATTCCTTTTCAGCCTTCTCGGCAGAGAATATACAGACGATGAGCTCGAGCAGGTCTTCCCCCGCGCAAAGGCGGAGCTTGACGAGCATGACAAGGAAAACGGCGTTTTCAAGATCGAGCTCAACGATACCAACAGACCTGACCTCTGGTCGGCAATGGGCCTTGCAAGGCTTCTGAAGAACTACGAGGACCCGCAGGTCAGAGAGTATGACTTCTTCTCCTCCAAGTGCTTCACCGCAGACAACAAAGGCCGCGAGCTCCATGTGGGCAACCGCGCCAAGGAAGTCCGTGAGTTCTCATGCGGCTTTGTCGCCAAGGGAAAGACAGTCGATGAGGACATCCTTCTGACACTGATCCAGAGCCAGGAGAAGCTGTGCTTCAACTTCGGAAGAAAGAGACGCACAATCGCCATGGGCATCTACCGCAACAACCTGATCCAGTACCCCATCCACTATGACGGTGCCGATCCGGACAAGACCCACTTCGTGCCGCTTCACATGGAGGAGGACCTGTCTCTCAGAGAGATCCTCGAGAAGCATCCAAAGGGACAGGAGTACGGCTACATCATCAAGGACAAGCCGGTCTATCCCTACCTCTATGACGATGCAGGAAAGACCCTTTCCATGCCGCCTGTAATCAACAGCGCCTTCGTCGGAGCAGTCGAGGTCGGTGACGACAACCTCTTCGTCGAAATGTCCGGCCCGATCCTCAAGGACATCCTGCTGTGCGCATCCATCATGGCAGTCGACATGGCGGACCTTGGATTCGAGATCGAGCCTGTTAAGGTCATCTATCCGTACGAGACGGAATTCGGAAAGGAGATCACGGTCCCCTACTACTTCCAGGATTCCCAGAGCTGCACCATACAGGACATCAAGCACGTGCTCGGTGAGGACATCAGCGCCGAGGATGCCAAGGAAGCCCTTCTCAGAATGGGCGTCTACAGCGTATCCGAGGGCGACACCATCCACATCACATGCCCCGAGTACCGCAACGACTTCCTGCACCCGGTTGATGTCGTCGAGGATGTCATGATCGGCTACGGACTTGAGAATTTCGAGCCCACCATCCCGCGCGATTTCACCGTCGGACGCCTTACCCCGGCCGAGGAACTCGGCAGAAAGGTCAAGGACATCATGGTCGGAATGGGCTTCCAGGAGATGATCTACAACTACCTGGGATCCAGACGCGAGTATGTGGACAACATGCACATCTCCGGCGACAAGGTCATCATGATCTCCAACCCGATGAGCGAGAACTTCGAGGCCGTGCGTCCGTCCATCATCCCGTCACTCCTCGAGAGCGAGAGCGTCTCAGGCCATGCAACCTATCCGCACAGGATCTTCGAGGTCGGAAAGGTCGCATACCTCGAGCCGAGCGACAACAGCGGAACGGTCACAAGGAACAATCTGGGCTTCATGAGTGCCGACGGATCCGTCACATTCAACGACGCCAACAGTTTCATCAATACTCTCATGTACTTCCTTAGGGTCGAGTACACCCTGGCAGCACCTCAGGATGATCCGAGATTCATCCCCGGCCGCTGCGCAGAAATCATCGTTGGAGGAAAGAAGGTCGGAATCTTCGGCGAGGTCCATCCTGCAGTTCTGGAGAGCTGGGGATGCTCGATGCCCGCCATTGTCGCTGAGATCGATCTGGACTGCTTGCTGTGACTGAAAAACAACTGAGCATCGACGCCCTGCGCATGATGCTGAACTCAAGATACTTTGAGGAAAAGACAGAGGAACTCTTCAAGGCCGGACAGATCCACGGCACCACCCACCTGGCCAACGGTCAGGAGGCTGCCCAGGCCGGCCTCTGCATGGCTCTGGACAAAGCGGACTGGATAGTCCCGACCCACAGATGCCATGGTTTCACCATCTGCAAAGGCTCTTCCCCCAAGGCCATGTTCGCCGAGATGTTCGGCTCCAGGGCAGGCCTTGCCAAGGGCCTTGGCGGAAGCATGCACATGCCTGATGCCGGGCACTGCAACCTAGGTTCGTCCGCAGTTGTGGGCTCGGGAGTCCCTCTTGCCACGGGAATCGCGTTCAAGCTCAAGTTCGACAGCGCAGACAGCGCCGCATTCGCCACATCCACAAATCAGAACCCGAAACTCTGCCCGCCGCAGCCGGTGAAGAACATCAGCGTCGCCATCTTCGGAGACGGCGCGTCAAGCCGCGGCAGCGTCCATGAATCAATGAACATCGCATCAATCTGGAAGCTCCCCGTACTGTTCTACTGCGAGAACAACCACTACGGAATGTCGGCCTCCAGCGACAAGATGATCAGTGTGGACAAGGTCTCCGACCGTGCGTCGGCCTACGGAATCCCGGGAAAGGTTGTGGACGGAAACGATTTCGAGGAAGTCTACAACTCCGTCATCGAGGCCGCCTCATACATAAGGTCCGGAAACGGTCCCTATCTTCTGGAGGTCATGACATACCGCTTCAAGGGCCACTCCAAGAGCGACAGACGCCTGTACAGGACAAGCGACGAGGAGCAACAGTGGATGCTGCGCGACCCCATCCTCCTGTTTGAGCAGAAGATCCTTGCAAGCGGCTACATGACGCAGCAGGAAATCGAATCTCTTGAGAAGGAGTGCAAGGAAGACATCGAGAACCAGGCCGGACAGGCCTTGGACACATGTTCCGACAAACTCTCCGAAAACGAGGTTCTGAACCTTGTCTATGCATCAGAGGAGGAACGACTGTGACTTTCAGGGAAGCAATAAGAAAGGCAATGGCCGATGAGATGGCAGCTGACAGGAACGTCGTGCTCTTCGGCGAGGATGTCGGAGTCTACGGCGGCTGTTTCAAGGTCACCGAAGGAATGTGGAAGGAATTTCCGGACCAGATCATAGACACTCCGGTCTCGGAGGAAGGCTTCACCGGCATGGCGGTGGGAGCCGCGATGATGGGTCTCAGACCCATTGTCGAGATCATGTATGCCGACTTCTACACCCTGATCTTCGACCCCATTGTCAACCACGCTGCAAAGACCCACTTCATGAGCGGCGGTCAGTTCTGCTGCCCCATCACAGTGCGTCTTCCGGAAGGAAGCGGAACCGGCCACGGAGCCCAGCACACACAGAGCCCCGAGGGTCTTTTCCTCAACAGCACAGGTCTGAAGCTTGTGGCACCCTCCAATCCGTCGGACGCCTACCATCTGCTCAGGGCCTCGATCAGGGACAACAACCCCGTCCTGTTCTTCGAGCACAAGCTTCTGTATCCCACAGAGGGAGAGATCTCGAACGAGCCTGTTCCCATCGGAAAGGCAAAGGTCATAGGAAACGGTCTTGATGTCACCATCATCGCCTACTCACATGCCGTGACAACTGCATTGGAAGCTGCTGAACTTCTAAAGGAAAACGGAATAGATGCCACGGTTGTGGATCTGAGGACCCTCAATCCTCTGGACAAGGAAACCATCTTCAAACAGGTGCAGAAGACCGGCCGTGCCGTCCTGATCCAGGATCCGAACGGAATCGGAGGCATAGACGCACAGGTCTGCGCAGCCATCTGCCAGGACAAGAAGACCTTCTCATCCCTCAAGTGCAGAGTGCTGCAGTTCAGCGGAAAGGAAACACCGGTTCCGTTCTCGAGGGATCTGGAGAAACTGACTATCCCTCAGGCAAAAGACATTGCCGTGGCAGTCGGAAAGCTGTTCTGAATTCTTTCTATCTTAATACTGTCTCTTTGAACTGACGGCAGAACTCCTGAAGTTCCGTTGCATCGCTGCAATTGGCAACGCCTTGGAAAACAGGGCTTCTTCCGCCGCCTTTTGCATCGATTCTTGCAAGAAGAGGACGGATCAGGACATTGAAATCGAGTTTCTCGTATTTGCCCTTCAGGGCAACAAGCCACTTGGTCCTGCCGTTGTCAGGACACAGGACAAGCATGGCAAGGTCCTCGAATTCAGGAACTGCCTGGGCATAGCTCTGCAGGTCTGCACCCTCCGAAGCTGTAATCACACAGATTCCGTCTGCATCTGCAGCCGATGAGATCTCAAACCTGGCAAGGGCCTTGTTCGCACTCTGAAGTCTGGCTTTTGCATCGGTAAGGCCGGCTGACAAAGCCACCACCTTATCCTCCAGCTCGTCCGTATGACAGCTGAACGTCCTGTTCAGGCTACGGATGACCTTGTCCTCCTTCAGAAGGCTTTCAAGGGCGTTCTGACCGCAGTTGAAGTAAAGCCTGACATGACCGCGGATCTGCTCGTGTCCGAGCGAATAGATCAGACCTATCTCTCCTGTAGAGGCCACATGGACTCCGCCGCAGGCAATACGGTCCACATCCTCTATTTCCACAATCCTGACGTCACCATCCACCTTGATGCTGCGTCTGAGTCCCAGAGCCTCGGCATCGCTGTGGCTCATCTCGTGGTACAGGATTCTGTGGTTCTCCCTGATTCTGGCATTGGCCGCAAGAACAAGCTCGTCCACCGTCTGCTGGGGAATCTGCTCCTTGTCGGTCTCGATCGTCAGATAGTCCTCGCCCTGATGGACGGCAACCGTACCGATCCCGAACATGTAGTACAGAAGCCCGGAAAGAAGATGCTGAGCCGCATGCATGACCATAAAGAAATAGCGGTGGTCCCAGTCAAGGACCAGCTCAAGATTCTCGCCTTCCTTCACAGGTGTGGAAGGAGGAAGGATCAGGAGGGACTGCCCGTCATCGCCCTTTCTTGTGTCCAGAACCCTGTACGGGCCAAGCGTTCCCCTGTCTCCCGGCTGTCCGCCGCTTTCGGGATAGAAGATCGTACTGTCGGTGACGACCTCGGTGGCTTTGTCCGTATGGTTCACGCCCGTGACTGTGCACGTGAGGCTGCGTCTGTATGGCTCGGTGTAATAATACTTGTTCATGATTCCATAGTACTATTTATGGGCGAAGTTGTCTAAGCGGTGTTTTTTTATTATCTTTCAGTCGGGCAAAACCGAAGGAGCAGAAAATGGGACGTATCAAATCCGCATGGGAGATCGCACTTGAGAAGACTCAGGACATTGAAATCGACGAGGCCAAGTACCGCACGGACACTTTGGAGCGCGAAGGCATGGCTCTTGCCGGCGGATACCTGAACAATACGGACCAGAAACTCGATGTCGTGGCGGCCAAGTATGCCTCATATTCAAAGGACGACCTTGCAATAGTGCGCCGCGGCATGGTCAGCACAATCCTTTCCAACATCAGCCTCCCCAACGACGACATCTACCAGATGCGCTTCGACCGCACCACAGACCTTGTGAACGTGGTCACACAGGGAGATTCCCAGGCACTGGGCCTCATGCATCAGATCGGCGACTTCCTGAAGCAGTACATCGATGCAAAGACGGCTTTTGTCGACAGGATGAAGGCTCAGATCCAGCAGGCCATGGAAAGCAATCCCGAGGGCGTGAACTCCTCCCAGTATTCGCAGATCATCAGCCAGAACCTCAAGAAAATGGATGCACAGTACGGCGAGGCCCTGGACAACACCAAGCAGAGCCTGAAGCAGCTCCTCGGCTGAATCCGGACACTTCCTTTTCATCAGTTCTCTTGAAAACCTAGTAATGTACAGGTTATTATATCAATAACTGGTTTTCCGGAGGATTCAATGCGCATTTCAACAAAAGGCCGCTATGCTCTGTGCGTCATGCTCGATCTTGCCGAGCACTACAAGGAGGGCCCCGTCGCCCTCAAGGACATTTCGGCAAGACAGAACATCTCGAAGAAATATCTGGAGCAGATTGTGGCCCTGCTGAACAGACCGGAGATCCTCAAGACCGTCCGTGGAGCCCAGGGCGGCTACATGCTGGCGAAATCCCCCGACAAATACACAGTGGCGGAGATCCTCAAGCTTTCCGAAGGAAGCCTTGCCCCGGTTCCGAACCTGGAGGATCCTTCCGAAGCCGCAGCTGCCGCCGATGCCCAGCTACTTCCCATCTGGCAGGGCCTGTACGACACGGTCAACAGCTACCTTGAGAAAATCACATTGCAGAGCATCATCGACCGCAAGATGGACAGCTACGACTACAGCATCTGATTCCCAGTCCGGTCAGACTTTTCACTATAAATAAGAAGTTTTTCACTTTAAACCATGTTTAGTACGGCTTAAAGTGAAAAACCCGGTTAATTCTATACGGAAGGAAATCAATTAAGGTTCAAACTCAGTCTTGGAACAACGGTGTTGACAGGTATCTGTCTCCGGTATCCGGAAGCAGGACGACTATCGTCTTGCCCTTGTTCTCAGGTCTCTTGGCAAGCTGCGTCGCGGCGTAGAGGGCTGCACCGGAGGAGATTCCCACAAGGATTCCGTCCTTTCTTGCAATCTCCTTTCCTGTGGCAAATGCATCCTCGTTGGCAACAGGGATGATCTCGTCGTAGATCTTTGTGTTCAGAGTGGCAGGAACAAAGCCGGCTCCGATGCCCTGGATCTTGTGCGGACCTGCAACGCCCTTGGAGAGGACCGGCGAGGTCTCGGGCTCTACGGCCACAACCTTGATGGCGGGATTCTTGGACTTCAGGAACTCGCCGACTCCTGTGAGTGTTCCGCCTGTTCCGACTCCGGCTACGAAGAAATCAACCTGTCCGTCCGTATCGTTCCAGATCTCAGGTCCTGTTGTCGTTCTGTGTGCAGCAGGGTTCGCCGGGTTGACGAACTGTCCGGGGATGAAGCTGTTCGGAATCTCCTTGGCAAGCTCATCGGCCTTTGCGATGGCTCCTTTCATTCCCTTTGCCCCTTCTGTGAGCACAATCTCTGCACCATAGGCCTTCAGAAGGTTTCTTCTCTCGACGCTCATCGTCTCGGGCATGGTGAGGATCGCCCTGTATCCCTTTGAAGCAGCGATGGCGGCAAGACCGATTCCGGTGTTTCCGCTTGTGGGCTCGATTATGACCGAACCTTCCTTCAGAAGACCCTTCTTCTCGGCATCCTCGATCATGGCCTTGGCGATTCTGTCCTTGACGCTTCCTGCCGGGTTCAGATACTCAAGCTTGACCAGGATCGTTGCCTCAAGCTCGTGTGCCTTCGAGTAGTTGCCCACCTTTACAAGCGGTGTCCATCCGACCAGCTCTGTGATGTTTCCGTAAATCTTTGACATATTGTGCCTCCCTATATGGCCCTGCCCTTTCCTGCCGGCCGTTTCAATTCATTTTCTACTAAACCTACTGGTTTACTTGGTTATATGTTACATCAAATGCCGTCTTTTTGTCAACATCATCGAAAAATCTTTTTTTCCTGTTTTTTGGTAATGCTCGACCGCTCTTGCGTTCAGCTTGTATTATATAAAAGGGTTGAAAGCTCAGGCTTGAGTTGTTAAAATCTGTGGTTGGGCAGCCGCCCATATAATCTAAGCAGACATCAGTCCGATATCGAATTGGGATGAGCCGAAAAGACGGTGCTATGCATGGCATTGAGGCGAAGTACAAGAGCGGTACGGAATAATGGTTGCGTCAAGGAGGACTTGTCGTGGAAGCTGGCAGTAGTAGATTGTTCGCAGATCCTGACCCTGTGCCTGATTTGCAGTCCTCCGTCAATAAACGCTGACAACAGGTCAAATACATCGTCACATCTGCTCTCGTACTCGTCAACTCTGATAACGTCAGGGAGATTTTGTTATGGCACAGCATAACGTAAGTGTTGAAGACACATTGAAAGTATTGGTCGAGAACAAGAAGTACTCGACTGTGAAGGACATACTGGTCACGATGAACCCTTCGGATATCGCCATGATATTCGATGAGCTTTCCGAGGACCAGCTGCCCATTATGTTCCGTCTGCTACCCAAGGCATTGGCTGCGGACACATTCGTTGAAATGGAACCGGACAATCAGGAGCTTCTGATCAAGGGTTTCTCGGATACAGAGCTCAAACAGGTTCTGGATGAACTGTATGTAGATGATGCCGCGGACATCGTCGAGGAGATGCCGGCCAACGTGGTCAGCAGGATCCTGATGCATGTCACACCGGACAGAAGACGTGAGATCAACGAGATCCTGCAGTTCCCGGAGAACAGCGCCGGATCCATCATGACCACGGAGTTCATCTCGCTTGCTCCGAACATGACCGTTCTTGAGGCATTCCAGAAGATCCGTGACACCGGAGTGGACAAGGAGACCATCTACACCTGCTATGTCCTGTCCAGATTCAACAGGATCCTGGGTCTTGTTTCGGCTAAGGACCTGATGCTTGCAAAGGACCTGAACGTGACCGTGGACACATTGATGACTACAAACGTCATCACCGTGAGCACGATGATGGACCAGGAAGAAGTCGCCAAGCAGATGTCAAAGTACAACTTCCTTGCTTTGCCTGTAGTCGACAGTGACAACCGAATGGTCGGTATCATCACATTCGACGATGCCATGGACGTCATGGAAGAAGAGGCAACCGAGGATATCACCATCATGTCCGCTCAGACCCCGTACGAGAAGTCCTACATCAGGACCTCCCCCTGGGAGCTGTTCAAGCACAGAATTCCATGGCTGATGCTGCTGATGATCTCGGCCACATTCACAGGTCTCATCATCACAAGCTTCGAGAAGGCGCTGTCCCAGCTGGTCATCCTGACGGCCTTCATACCCATGCTGATGGACACAGGCGGAAACTCCGGTTCACAGTCGTCCGTCACCGTCATCCGTGCAATCTCGCTGGGCGAGCTTGACTTCAAGGATCTCGGAAAGGTTCTTCTGAAGGAGTTCACAACAGCCCTGATGTGCGGTCTGGCACTGGGTCTCGTGTGTTTCGGAAAAGTCATTGTCGTTGACGGAATCATCTTCGGCAACATGGCCGAGGCCGTGAACTACTCGTTCCCCGTTGTGGCAATAGTGGTCAGCATCACCATGTCGCTTACCGTTGTCATGGCCAAGATGATCGGATGTACGCTCCCGCTGGTTGCCAAGAAACTCGGGTTCGATCCCGCCGTCATGGCAAGTCCGTTCATCACCACCATCGTCGACGCACTCTCACTTCTTGTATATCTGAAGATCGCAACAACCGTCCTGTTCTGAAAACGGGACGGTTTTTATTTCAGAAGTATTTCCTCAGCTTGATTCTGTCCTTGAACTCGAAGTGGCTCTCAAGGAATCTGGAACAGAACCCTATCATCGTACCGTTTACAAGGGCACAGACTATCGTGCCCACCTTCACTCCTTTGAACACTCCGAATCCGAAGAACAGAAAGGACATGGCCACACCCACAATACAAGAGCAGATGTCGTAGACGGTCTTCACATGGTGGATGTTCAGGCTGTACTTGGCCGCAAGCTCCTTCACAAAGAGCTCATAGACCTCCGGCGATATGTAGGTGTGGAACAGGAACGCAATTCCTATGGAACACAGAACCATGCCCAGGAAGTAATATACCAGCCTCAAAACGAGGCTTTCCATGGGGATGTAGGATACGATTATCATCCAGAAGTCCAGGATGAAGCCGTAGATGAATGCAGTGACGAACGAGAAAAGGTAACTTATCCTGAAGCGTCTGAGGACTATTATCATCAGCACCAGGATGACGGCCTGCAGCGTGTACTCGGCCATGCCGAATGTGAAGAAGCTGTACGTCTGGGAAATCTTCAGATGAAGGATATAGGCCGGAGCAACAACCATGGACACACCGAAATCCGGTTTCTCCATGAACGCCACCCCTAATGCAAGTATCACGAGACCCAGAGCATATGAGAGTTCCGTACCCATAGTCCGCTTCATAGGGGCAATTCTATATTATGTCTAGCAAAATTGAAACATCCGAAATATCATATGAGACATGTTCGAAACAGATTACGCACAGATAAACGGAATGCTTGAATCAATAATCGAAGGTGTTCCGTATACGATGACCAACCTTGCCAATGCAAGCGCCCTCCTTTTCGAGAAGGTTGAAGGCATAAACTGGGCAGGCTTCTACACCGTCAAGGACGGCAAGCTGGTTCTGGGCCCGTTCCAGGGCAAAGTAGCCTGTACAATCATCCCCATGGGCAAGGGAGTCTGCGGAACTGCAGCCGCTGAGGAAAGAACTGTTGTGGTTCCCGATGTCCACAAGTTCAACGGTCACATAGCCTGCGACAGCGCAAGCAACTCGGAGATCGTCATCCCAATCCACCGCAGAGGCGAGCTTTTCGGCGTACTTGATATCGACAGCCCTTTGTTCGACAGATTCGGCGAGGACGACAGGCTGAGTCTGGAAGACTTTGTGCGAATCCTCGAGAAGGAAATCTGACATGGATGAAGAGAACAATGTCCTGAGACTGGCAAAACCCAAGAAAAAAGGCCTGTGGCGTCTGATCTTCAGCAGATTCCTCATCATCGGGCTTCTGATTGTCCTTCAGATCCTGCTGCTCATCATGCTGTTCGGAACACTGGCGAACGCGCTCCCCTTCATTGAGATCATCGAGCCGATATTCACAATCATCGTCATCTTCTATCTCTTCAACTGCAAGATGGACACCTCGGCAAAGCTCACGTGGCTTGTGGTCATCGC
>CADBOI010000194.1 GCA_902796335.1 uncultured Spirochaetales bacterium | reverse complement strand
TTCAAGCTGGATCTTGGCATGCATCCTTGCAGGTCCCTTCAGGATGACTATACCAGAACCGGCCTTGAAGTATTCCGCTTTGATACAATAAAGCTGACGGATGATCCGTCAGCTCTGGATGAAATCAAGGGTGATTTTGATCTATACGAATGAAATGACCCGAACAGAACTAAACTTCCGAACTAGGATTTCTGTCACGTCTGATTAATACTCTAATTGATTCAACAGCAAGTTCGCAAATCTTTTCTGTATCATGAACTATAGGGTTGTCCAGACCTTTTTTCTCACGCTCCTGGTTTCCGACCGTATAGAAGACGGATCCGGCTCTTACACCGAGGAAGCTGGCAACTGTGAACAGGGCTGCGCTTTCCATCTCGGAGGCTTTGACACCGAGTCTCTTCCAGGCTTCCCACTTGTAGTTCAGAAGCATGGCGGTGGGCATTAGGTCAGGATTGTGCTGGCCGTAGAAGGCGTCCTTGCACTGCACGATTCCCATGTGATATCTGAGCTTCATCTTCTCTGCGGCTGTCTTGATGGCTCCAACGACATTGTAGTTTGCGACTGCTGGGAACTCAATCGGAGCGTATTCAAGGCTTGTGCCTTCCATTCTGATGGCACCGGTTGCTATGACCGCGTCTCCGCCTATGACGTCTATGTCTATTCCTCCGCATGTTCCCATTCTCAGGAATGTGTCGGAACCGCATCGGTAGAGTTCCTCCATTGCTATGGATGCGGAAGGTCCTCCGATTCCGGTAGAGGTCACGCTGACCTTTTCGCCTTCAAGGGTTCCGGTGTATGTGACGTACTCCCTGTAGTCGGCGACAAGCTTGGCATCGTCAAGGTACTTTGCAATCGCTGGAACCCTTTTTGGATCTCCCGGAAGAATGACATAGCGGCCTACGTCGCCTTTCTTTATTCTGAGATGGTACTGGATACCTGTTCCACCCATGTAATCGGACATGTTTTACCCCCAATAAGCTTACTTAAGAGATAAGACCATTATTTGAGCAGGGATTCCAGTTTGTCCAGTTCTTTTTCTGTGGTCGACCAGCTGGTGGCGAATCTTACGGCAGTGTGGTCCTCGTCCACTGTTTCCCAGAACTCGAAGCCCACGTTCTTCCTCAGACGTTCGATCGTGGCGTTGTCGATGATCACGAACTGCTGGTTCGTGGGAGACTCGATCAGGAACGGGAAGCCTGCATCCGACAGGATTCCCTTCAGGCGTTCGGCCATGTCGATGGCGTGCTTTGCAATCCTGAAGTACAGGTCGTCGGTGAACAGTGTGTCGAACTGGACTCCAAGGAGCCTTCCCTTTGCAAGAAGGGCACCGTTCTGCTTCTTCATCGTGAGGAAGTGCTCGGGTCTGTTGCCGTGTGTGAACACCACGGCTTCGCCGCAGAGGGCACCGACCTTTGTGCCTCCGATGTAGAAGACATCGCACAGGCGGGTGATGTCCTGTAAGGTGACATCGGTCTGATAGCTCATGAGACCGTAGCCAAGTCTAGCTCCGTCAAGGAATAACGGGATGTTGCGGCTTCTGCAGGTCTCGGAGATGGCCGTGAGTTCTGACAGGGTGTAGAGCGTGCCATACTCGGTGGGGTGGGAGATATAGACCATGCCGGGATAGACCATGTGCTCGTGGCTGGCGTCATTGTAGAACCTGTCCACAAGGGCGGCAATGTCCTTTGCGTTGATCTTTCCCTGAACCTGGGGAAGCTCGAATACCTTGTGTCCGGTGTACTCGATGGCGCCGGCTTCGTGGCAGCTGATGTGGCCTGTCCTTGCGGCGATGACGCCCTCATAGCGACGGAGCATCGATGCGATCACAGCCTGGTTCGTCTGGGTTCCGCCCGTGATGAACTCTACCTGTGCCTTCGGTGCGTTGCAGGCCAGCTTTATCTTCTCGGCCGCGCTTTTGCAGTACTCGTCCGAGCCGTATCCCGACTGCGGTTCGAGGTTGGTTGCGACAAGCCTGTCCAGAATCTCGGGACAGCATCCGGTTGTGTAGTCAGAAGCGAATGTGAGCATCTGTTTTTCTCCCCCAGAGGAAAGAGTTTTTCATCTTCCTTTGTTCATTTATGAATACCACGAACCTAGGCTTGTGTTCAACCTTGAGTCGCATTACCTGACGTTATGGTAAATATCCGAATATGGCGAATTTTAATACTGTTCAATATTGCGCAGAGGGATGCATCCGTTCTACTATATCCTTTAGATTATCCTAAGGACGGTTTAGAATGGAAATTCAGATTCAGGATTTAGTCCAGTCAATCAAGCGCGACGGAATTGAGGAGGCTAAGAAAGAGGCCGAGGCAATCGTCGCCACCGCAAAGGGCCAGGCAGAGGAAATCATTGCCGCTTCAAAGATCGAGGCCCAGAAGAACATCGATAATGCCAACCGTGAGATCGAGAGTGCAAAGGCCCTGATCAAGCAGGCTGAGCGCGACGCTGTGCTTTCCGTCAAGAAGGAACTTGAGAGAATCCTCGGACAGATCGTTGCCGAGAAGGTTTCCAAGGACCTTTCGGAGAAGACACTCTGCGCCCTGATCGTCGCCGCAATCGGCAACGAGGATCCCGCCAAGTATTCTGTGGAGATCGACTCCGCCAAGGCCGCTCTCAAGTCGGATCTGGCAAAGCTGATCGAGAAGGGTCTGGAGATCCGCCCGGTCAAGGGAATGTCCGGCATGAAGCTCATCTGCAAGGACGGTTCGGGCTTCTTCGATTTCTCCGATGAAGAGATTTCCGCACTGCTGAAGCCGTTCCTCGGCGATATGAAGATCTGACGGGGAGGGAAATATGCCTTCGAGGTACTATTTTCTTTCCAGTCTGCCCATGCTCAGGTTCACGGACAGCGCCCCTCTCACATGGGAGCGTTTCTTGTCCGAGGCCCTCGGCAACGTCAGCGACTCCGATTACAGTCTTCTTACCCTGATACCTGAGGGCAAGGACGGCGGCAACGCCTTCCTGAAGAAGTGCTTTGCCATGGATGCCAGTCTGAACGCTGCCGTATGCGCACGCAGGAAACAGCTTCTGGGCAGGGAAGACAACGGTGGAATGGTCTTAAGGGAGGTCGAGGTGGAGCGCGTCGCCAACGAGGCGATGAATGCGAAGAATCCTCTGGAAGCCGAGTTGCTTCTGATGAAGTTCAGATTCAACTATCTGGAGGAGATCAAGGGACTCGAGCCCTTCACGCAGAGCGCTCTGCTGGCTTATGCCCTGCAGCTCAGGATGCTTCTCAGAAAGGACTCCTTCACCGTCGAGCGCGGCAATGCGGAGTTCACGAAGCTCTTCGACCAGCTGCAGAAAGAATTGAATATGGAATGAGGTGCTTATGGCAAAAACTATTGGACATGTAGCAGGCGTGAATGGAAACCTTGTCACTGTCACTTTTGATGGCTCCATTTCCAAGAACGAGGTCGCCTTTGTAATCACCGGCGACACCCGTCTGAAGGGAGAGGTCATCAGGGTCAACGGAAACAAGGCCAGCATGCAGGTCTACGAGATGACGAACGGAATCAAAGTAGGGGATGAGGTCGAGTTCACAGGCGAGCTGATGAGCGTCGAGCTCGGTCCCGGACTTCTCACCCAGATCTACGACGGACTTCAGAACCCGCTTCCTTCTCTTGCCGAGAAGTGTGGATTCTTCCTGCAGAGGGGTGTCTATCTCGACCCGATTCCGAACAAGCAGTGGGAGTTCACTCCGGTTGCCAAGGTCGGCGACAAGCTCAGACCCGGCGATGCTTTCGGAACCGTTCCCGAGGGAATCTTCACACACAAGATCATGATTCCGTTCGGATTCGACGATGTTGAATGGACAGTCACATCCATCGTCGACAAGGGCACATACAATGTCCGTGACCACGTCGCCACGGTCAAGAGCCCCAAGGGCGAGGAAAAGAAGCTCACAATGGTGTTCAGCTGGCCTGTCAAGAAGGCGGTGAACTGCTATGACGAGCGCCTCAGACCTGACGAGACCCTGATAATGAAGATCAGGATCATCGATACTTTCCTGCCGGTTGCAAAGGGCGGCACATTCTGTGTTCCCGGACCGTTCGGTGCAGGAAAGACCGTTCTCCAGCACATGGAGAGCCGTAACGCCGATGTCGACATCGTTATCATCGCAGCCTGCGGAGAGCGTGCCGGTGAGGTCGTCGAAGTCCTTAAGGAGTTCCCCGAGCTGATCGACCCGAAGACAGGCCGTTCACTGATCGAGAGAACGATCATTATCTGTAACACATCATCCATGCCGGTCGCAGCCAGAGAAGCATCCGTCTACACGGCCATCACAATGGCAGAGTACTACAGGCAGATGGGACTGAACGTCCTGCTCCTTGCAGACTCCACCAGCCGTTGGGCACAGGCCATGAGAGAGATGAGCGGACGTCTTGAGGAAATCCCCGGTGAGGAAGCATTCCCGGCATACCTCGAGTCCGTCATCGCTGCCTTCTACGAGAGAGCCGGTAAGGTCAGACTCCATGACGGCAGCATAGGATCGGTCACTATCGGTGGTACGGTCAGCCCCGCAGGAGGAAACTTCGAGGAGCCTGTCACACAGGCCACACTGAAGGTTGTCGGAGCATTCCACGGTCTTTCACGTGAGCGTTCCGATGCCAGAAAGTATCCTGCCATCCATCCGCTGGAGTCATGGTCCAAATACAAGGGAATCATTGACCAGAAGCTGGTTGACGATGCCCGTGCGGTCCTTTTCAAGTCCAACGAGATCAACCAGATGATGAAGGTCGTCGGTGAGGAAGGAACATCCGTCGAGGATTACATCGAGTACCAGAAGGGTGAGCTTCTCGATGCCGTCTACCTGCAGCAGAACTCGTTCGACCTGGTCGATGCCGCCGTTCCGCCCGAGAGACAGGAGAAGGAGTTCAACCTCCTGTACAAGATCCTGATGGGAAGGTTCAACATCGACAACAAGAAGGACGTAAGAGCCTATTTCAACGAGATGAGGCAGAAATTCCTTGACTGGAACAGCGTCCAGACCACTGATGAGCGTTATGCCAAGTACGAGAAGGAGATCAACGACCTCTACCTCTCGAAGGCAAAGGAGGACTGAGATGAACAAGGTCTACACAAAGATTGAGTCGATTGTAGGAAACGTCATCACCGTCCGTGCAGAAGGTGTCAAGTACAACGACCTGGCCATGGTCGGAAAGAGCTTCGCCAACGTAATCAAGCTCGACGGCGACCTCGTGAGCCTTCAGGTCTTCGCAGGCGCCCAGGGTGTGAAGACGAACGACCCTGTCAAGTTCCTCGGAGTCCCGATGCGTGTCAGCTTCTCGGACAACCTGATGGGAAGGGTCTTCAACGGATCTGGAAAACCCCGTGACAACGGTCCCGAGCTCGACGAGAACATGATTGAGATCGGCGGTCCTTCCGTCAACCCGGCAAAGAGAATCGTTCCGAAGAACCTCATCAGGACCGGAATCCCGATGATCGATGTCTTCAACACTCTGGTCGAGTCCCAGAAGCTTCCGATCTTCTCCGTTTCCGGTGAGCCGTACAACGAGCTTCTTGCAAGAATCGCCATGCAGGCCGAGGTCGATCTGATCATCCTCGGAGGCATGGGACTTAAATACGACGACTACCTCTTCTTCAGGGACACCCTGGAGCAGAGCGGAGCCATGAGCAGGACCATCATGTTCATCCACACTGCCAGCGACCCGACCGTAGAGTGTACGATGATCCCCGACATGTCCCTGGCGGTAGGTGAGCAGTTCGCCCTTCAGGGAAAGAAGGTCCTTGTCCTGCTTACAGATATGACGAACTTCGCCGATGCCCTCAAGGAAACGGCAATCACGATGGAGCAGGTTCCTTCCAACAGAGGATACCCCGGAGACCTGTACAGCTCGCTCGCTTCAAGATACGAGAAGGCTGTCGACTTCGAGGGTGCTGGTTCCCTGACAATCCTCGCTGTCACGACCATGCCCGGTGACGATGTTACCCATCCGGTTCCGGACAACACGGGATACATCACAGAGGGCCAGTACTATCTGAGAAACGGACACATCGAGCCGTTCGGAAGCCTGAGCCGTCTGAAGCAGAACGTCAACAAGGATACGAGAAACGACCACAGAGCCCTTATGGACGGCCTCATCAAGCTGTACAGCGCCTACAAGGAGTCGCTTGAGAAGAAGTCCATGGGAGTCATGATGACCGAATGGGACGAGAAGCTTCTCAAATACGGACAGCTCTTCGAGTCCAGGCTGATGGACCTTTCCGTCAACATTCCTCTCGAGGAAGCCCTGGATCTGGGATGGGAGATTCTCGCCGAGTGCTTCGAGCCCAACGAGACAGGTCTCAGAAGTGAACTGATCGCCCAGAGATGGCCGAAGAAGCTGGAGGCATAAGTGGCTGTTAAGCTGACCAAGAATGAACAGAAGAGGCAGAAAGACCAGCTGAAGCAATATCAGCGGTATCTTCCTACGCTTTTGCTCAAGAAGCAGCAGCTCCAGATGGTCATACGTCAGATAGAGGCCGAGCTTGCCAAGTACAAGGCGGAGCAGGAGGCTCTGGTGAAGGGGGTCCAGGACTGGATAGCCGTCTTCTCCGAGAACCACCTGATGGAGAGAATCAACCGCCTGGACAAGCTGATCAAGCCGGACAAGGTCATAAGAAGGGAAGGGAACATCGCAGGTGTCACCATACCCATCTTCGAGGATCTGACGTTCAAGTCCATTGACTACAATGTGGAGGATTATCCGCTTTGGGTGGACAAGGGTCTGGTCCTTCTGAAGGATTCAGTAAGGATCACGGCTTTGATGAAGACTCTGGAGATTCAGGTTGAGCTTCTGGGCAAAGAGCTCAGGACAACGAGCCAAAGGGTCAATCTGTTTGAAAAAGTGAAGATACCCGAGACCAAGGAGAACATCCGGAAGATCGGAGTATATATGGGAGACCAGGATACGGCTGCGGTCGTACGTGGAAAGATCGCCAAGAAGAAGCTGGCGGCAAAGGAGGTTTCTGATGATTGAGAAAATGAAGAAGATCATCGTTGTGGCTCCTCAGGACCGTAAGCTCGACATGATCAACGGAATCAGAGATCTGGGAGTTGTCCACATCTCCGAGACCGCCGCGCCGAATACGGATCTCGCCGACAGACTTGCACAGCTGAACCGCATCAGATCTGTTCTGGCAGAGCAGCCCAAGGTCCCCAAGAAGGATGTCATCACAGGCAAGGCATTCGAGACTCTGCACGAGACTTTGGTTTCGGCAGTCGACGAGAAGAAGAGCCTGTTCGATGAGATAATCAAGATGGGAGTGTTGCGCGACAACATTTCCAAGTGGGGTGATTTCAATCCGTCGGACCTCAAGGTCCTGGAGGAGGCCGGACTTTCGTTCAGCTTCTATCTGGTGGGAAAGAAGGATCTTGAAGCCATAAAGGAGCATCACAAGTATGTGGTGCTCAAGAGCATCGACAAGCAGAACGCCATTGCGGTGCTCGGACATGAGCTTCCCGCCGAATACAGCTCAAAGAAGCTGCAGGTTCCGGAGAAGGGCCTGAGCCAGCTGGAATCGGAGATCAAAGCCAAGAAGGCAAGGATCTCGGAGATCGAGAACCTCCTGAAGACCTCGGCCGCGATGATCGCCAGCTATGACAAGGAGATCGTTAGGCTCACCGATGAGATCGTGTTCAACAGCGTGAGCGACGGAACGGCAAGCGAGGAGGGTCTGACCCTTCTTACAGGTTTCATCCCGGAGACCGATCTGGGCTCCTTCAAGGAGACCGCCAGGTCGAAATGCTGGGCCTATGCCCTTGATGATCCTGCTGATGACGACCCTGTTCCCACAAAGGTCCGCTACAACAAGGTCACCAAGATGATGAAGCCGCTGTTCGACATGCTCGGAACGGTTCCGGGA
>CADBOI010000193.1 GCA_902796335.1 uncultured Spirochaetales bacterium | reverse complement strand
AGCGTGGTGTCCCAGATCTCCTCCGCGTCGTGCTCGACCCAACCCGGTCTGGGGAATATCTGGGTGAACTCCTTCTGCGTGAGGCTGCAGATTTTGCCGCTGTGGTCGAAAAGGATGCATCTTGAGCTTGTCGTTCCCTGATCAAGTGCCATTACATATTTCATCTTCCGCTCCTTTTTGGAATCAGCCATCACACGTCGGGCATGATGACACTTTGCCTTATTTTGTCTAGAATAAAGACATGACCCCCATCAACAAGTTTACCACAGATGTTCAGATTGCACCAAGTCAGGTTGATTTTTCAAACAGGCTCGGTTATTACGAGACCTTCAGGCTTTTCATGGACGTTGCCAACAGGCATGCGGGCCTTCTTGGCGTAGACCAGATGAGACTGATGTCAAAGGGTTTGTTCTGGCTCACCGTCAAGACGAGGATCCGTTTTGTAAGGCGTCCTTCCATGGAGGCAACGGTCCAGGCGCAGACCTGGCCGGTCAAGCCAGGTTCGCTCAGAACGGACAGATGCTACAGGATCCTGGATGCCGACGGTGTTCTTGCGGAAGGCAGGACCGAGTGGGCGGTCATGGACACCAATGCCATGCGTCTTGCACCTGTGAACAGGATTTTCCCCGAGGATATGGTGTTCAACGAGGAACCCTTCTCCGTTGAGGATTTTCCAAGAATAATACCCGTAGATGAAAGCTATACCGAAAAAGGTTCATATGAAGTCACATCATCGGACATCGATATGGGAATGCATATGAACAACACGGCCTATGTCAGAGCCCTCTTGGGAATGTTCTCCATCGACGAGCTCAAGAAGCGGGACATCAAGGAGATCACCGTAGTATTCAAGACATCGGCTCATGAGGGAGATGTCCTTACCATGAAAGAGAAGCTTAACGGAGACGTAATCGACTGCGGCCTGTATTTCCCGGACGGGAAGCCTTCCCTCCTTGCCCGGATCGAATTCTGAACCTTGAAGAGCAATACTCTTTCACTTATCATGAAACCATGGACAAAGTACCCGACATCAACCAGATAATCCAGTACGTGGCCTCCGAGTTCAAGCTCGGTTCGGTTCTCTCCGTCGAGGAGCTTACGGCAGGCAAGGTCAACCGCACATACAAGGTTCAGGTGGACCTGAACGGACAGCCCCAGTACTTCATTTTCCAGAACGTGAACACATACGTCTTCAAACGGCCGCGCGAGGTCATGGAGAACATCAGGCGCGTCACGGAACACATCGAGCATTACAGTCCGGAGGTGATGTGCCTGCACTACAGGACCACATCGCTCGGACAGACCTACATGGACATGATCACATCGTTCTGGAGGGTCTTCGGCTACATAGATTCGGTGACATACAACTCGTCCAAGGACCCCGTTGTGGTGCGCAACGCAGGAAAGGCATACGGAAACTTCATCCGTAACCTGGACGGATTCGATGCATCGTACCTACACTACACCATCGTGGATTTCCACAACACCACAAAGCGTCTCAAGACGCTGGAGAAGGATTTCACCAAGGATGTGCTCGGCCTTGCCGACTCATGCAGGGAAGAGGTCTCCTACGTGCTTTCCATGAAGGACAAGGCCCTGCTTCTGGACCGTCTGTCAGCAGCGGAAAAGATTCCCGTCAGGGTCACGCACAACGATACCAAAATCAACAATGTCCTGTTCGATCCGGATACCGGCGAGGCCCTGTGCGTCATAGACCTGGATACAGTGATGCCCGGTTATGCCGGACATGATTTCGGCGATGCCGTGCGCTCTGCGGCCAACTCCATGGGGTCTGCAAGCCTTGAGTTCGACAAGGTCTGTGTGGATCTGGACATCTACAGAGCGTTCGCGGAAGGCTATCTTTCGGCGACAAAGGACATTCTGGTGCCTGAGGAGATCGACTCTCTGGCCGGAAGCTGCCTTGTCATGGCTCTTGAGCTTGCATCCAGATACCTTGACGACTATCTGACCGGCGACCGTTACTTCAAGGCAAAGTATCCCACCCAGAACCTGGACAGGGCAAGAAACCTCATTGCCCTTGCAAAGGACATGGACAGGAAGATGGACCGCCTTGATGCCATTGTGAAGGAAATTGTCAGAGGCTGAGAATGGAGGCATGTCCACGTGTAGATGAAGAACTGAAGCACAGACTGCGTGAGGTCTGCCCCACCCTGGTGCTCGCATCCCAGTCTCCCAACCGGAGACGGATTCTGGAGGATGCCGGGGTCAATGTAATCACCAGGCCTCAGGACATCTGGGAGATCTGCGGCCTGACAGAGCCCGGGGCCGTGGTCATGGAGCTTTCAAGGCAGAAATTCCAGAGCTATCTGGACAGTTCCCTGTTCGACCCGTCCCTGCCCGCCATCGCCGTGGACACTCTGGTCTGTCTTGACGGCAAGCTTCTGGGAAAGCCCAAGGACGAGGCCGAGGCCGAAAAGATGCTCAGAAGCCTTTCCGGCAGATGGCACGAGGTTTTATCCGGTCTTTCCGTCTACAATCCCGAAACCGGGAAAAAGTGCACCGTAAGCGACATAACCCGAGTTCATTTCATGGATCTGGACAGGGAGATGATCGCCTGGTACATAGCCACCGGAGACTGCGTGGGAGCCGCCGGTGCATACAAGATCCAGAGCAACGGCTACCGTCTGATAGATAAAACAGAGGGAAGCCTTTCCAACATAATCGGCCTCCCTCTTGAAAAACTTGTCTCTGTTCTGAGCTGAATCAAAGAACCTTGCGCAGGAAATCCTGGAGTCTGGGACTCTGAGGATTGTCGAATATCTCCTGCGGTGTTCCGGTTTCCACGATCTTTCCGTCGGCCATGAAGACGATCTGCTTTCCGACTTCCTTGGCAAAGCCCATCTCGTGGGTGACGATGACCATCGTCATTCCTGTGGTGGCAAGTTCCCTGATTACCTCAAGGACCTCTCCTACCATCTCCGGATCCAGAGCGGAAGTGGGCTCGTCGAAGAGCATCACCTCCGGTTCCATCATCAGGGCCCTGACGATGGCGACTCTCTGCTTCTGTCCGCCCGAGAGCTGGATGGGATAGGCATCGGCTCTGTCTGCGAGGCCTACTCTCTCAAGGAGCTTGCGGGCCTTCTTCTCAGCCTCGGCCTTGTTCATCTTCTTGACCTTGATCGGGGCGAGGGTCATGTTTCCAAGGACGGTCATGTGCGGGAAGAGGTTGAAGTGCTGGAACACCATGCCCATCTTCCTTCTGTGCTCGTCTATGTTGAGCTTGACCTTGTTTCCGTTCTTGTCGGTGTAATACTTCTTTGTGATGTCCACACCCTTGAAGACGACTTCGCCGGATGTGGGGACTTCCAGCAGGTTCAGGCATCTGAGGAAGGTGGACTTTCCGCTTCCGGAAGGTCCGATGACTACAACGACATCGCCTTTGTTGATCGAGTAGTCGACCCCGTCAAGAGCCTTAAGCTCCCCGTTGTAGTAATACTTGCAAAGTCCTGAGACCTTGATGAGTTCAGCGTTTGTAGCCACGGCTCATCCTCCTTTCGAAATATGCGATGATCTTGCTTGTCGGGAATGTGAGGCAGAAATAGACTGCCGTCGCAATCAGCAGAGGCTCGGCGATTCTGTATGTGGCGCCCTTGATGGAGGCGACGGCATACATGATCTCCTGGACACCGATCGTGTAGCAGATCGACGACTCCTTGATGATCGTGACGAACTCGTTGGCAATTGCAGGAAGAATGTTTTTGATGGCCTGGGGAAGCACAATCTCGAACAAAGTCTGCTTGCTTGATAGTCCCAAGGACCTCGATGCCTCGGTCTGTCCATGGTCAATGGACTGGATTCCGGCTCTGATTATCTCTGACAGATAGGCTCCCGAGTTCATTGACAGGGCCACGACACCGGGGAAGAAGCGCTCGAATCTGATGAACCCGAAAAGCTTGAAGCTGGGAAGGCTTGCCTTTGCGAACACCACGTAATAGACGATGAAGAGCTGTACGAGCATCGGGGTTGCTCTGAACAGCTCGACGTAACACGTGGCGAACCATGACAGCGGTTTGAATTTCGACATCCTCATCAGTGCGAGAACCAGAGCGAGGATGAAGCCGAAAATAACTGTCAGGGCTGACAGCGACAGTGTGCATATCAGCCCTTCCTTGAATAACTGGATGTATTGCCAGGTCTTGGCGAATCCTGATGCGGAAAACATACCCGGTCCTTAGTTGAGCAGACCTTCGATGATGTTTCCGGTGGCCTTCTCGTTGGCCTCGGCCACGAATGCAGCCATGCTTCCGTCAGCCATTGCCTGTGTGATTGCCCTGTTGACGCCCTCGAGCAGTGCGAAGTTGCCCTTTGAGACTCCGACAGCGGAACCCTCGGCCTCGTAAGGAACATCAAGGACGATGTCCAGTGCGGGATAGTTCTTCTGATAGGACTCGGCGACGACCTTCTCGATGTATGCTCCGTCGATCTTGCCTGTGATCAGCTCGGCGATGATGTCGGTGACCTTTGCAAGGGCGATGATGTCGGCGTTCGGAGAGTACTTGTTGGCAAGGTTGATCTGGATAGAACCTGTCTGGGCTCCGATTGAGAGATTCTTCTTGTTTGTGTCGTCAAGGCTTGCGAACTTGGAAGCGTTTGCCTTTGTTGTGACGAATGCCTGTCCACCTTCGTAGTAGATCTTCGAGAACTCCATGAACTCTGCTCTTGCAGGATCCGGTGAGTAGCCGGCCATTCCGAGGTCGACGTTCTTGTTCTGGACTTCCATGAGGGTTCCATCGAAGTCCATCGGGATGACATCGAGCTTGAGTCCGAGATAGTCGGCGATGTACTGTGCCAGGCTCATGTCGAAACCTGCAAGTGCCGGTGTTCCGTCGTCTGCGATTGCATAGAACTCGTACGGGGCGAAGTCCGGTGATGTTGCGACTGTCAGGGTTCCGGCCTTGATGGTCTTGATGGAACTCTTGAGCTGGTCAAGAGACATTGCTGCGTAGTCGGCAGCTGTTGCTGTTGAAGCCTGCTCTGCGGCAGCGGATGCGAAGATCGGCATGCAGATTGCGGCGATTATGAGAATAATTGCAAGTTTTTTCATGTAGCACCTCTAAACTGTAAATTTTATTCAATATTCATATGCGGTTTTTGCATAAAAGTGCAGAAACAGCCGTTTAACGAGTGTGATACTCGCACTTTTGTCTGATAATGTCCATACCTTTTTTATACAAAACTGAAAAAAATTACGGTTTTAGACTGGGTTTGCAATCCTTTTGTAGATATTTTTGCAAATATTACCGCATTCTCATGCATAAATCTTGCATTTTCTATTTACAACCAGCGCACAAAGGTGACAAAATAGCCACAACGGCTTTTTCGCCGTCATGGAGATTATAAATAATATGAAGAAAGCTATTACCATCCTTATGCTGGTCATGTGTGCAGCAATCGTCTTCGCAGCGGGTGCAAAAGAGTCCGGTGCCGACAACAGCCTGAACTACATCAAGAACAAGGGTACCCTGATCCTCGGTCTTGACGACTCCTTCCCTCCCATGGGTTACCGCAATGAGAACAACGAGATCGTCGGATTCGACATCGATGTCGCCAAGGAAGTCTGCAAGCGCATGGGCATCAAGCTCGAGCTTCAGCCGATCGACTGGAACGCAAAGGAGCAGGAGCTCGCTACAAAGCAGATCGACTGCATCTGGAACGGATTCACAGTGACAGAGGAGAGAAAGAAGAGCCTCACATTCAGCGATGCATATGTCAACAACGCACAGGTTCTGATCGTCCTCAACGATTCATCATACAAGACACTTGCAGATCTCAAGGGCAAGACAGTCGGACTCCAGGCCGGTTCCTCAGCTGCAGACGCACTGAACGACTCCCCTGACTTCAAGGCCACACTCAAGGGTGTTGTCGAGCTCAAGGACAACCTGACAGCCCTGATGGACCTGCAGACAGGCGGATGTGACGCAGTCCTGATGGACCTCCTTGTCGCCAACTATGCAATCAAACAGTCCGCAAAGCCGATGCGCATCCTGGACGAAGGTCTTGCAAACGAGGAATATGCCGTCGGTTTCAGATTCGGTGAGAAGGCTCTTGCCGACGAGGTCACCAACACAATGAAGGCCATGGCCGCAGACGGAACAATGGCCAAGATCGCCACCGAGTGGTTCGGTGCCGACATCACTGTCATCGGAAAGTAACAGATGAAACAGATAATCCTGCAGATGCTGGTGTCGCTCAGTGCGACGCTGAAGATCTTCTTTCTGACTCTCATCTTCTCCCTGCCGCTCGGATTCGTCGTCGCGGCGGGAAAGATGAGCAAGCACAAGATCATAAGCATCCCCGTCAATATCTATATCATGATAATGAGGGGAACACCTCTCATCCTGCAGCTTCTGTTCGTCTATTTCGCCCCGTTCTATCTGTTCGGGGTATCGTTCTCAAGGTTCTCCGCCTGTATCGTGGCGTTCGTGCTGAACTACAGCGCATACTTCGCCGAGATCTACAGGGGAGGCCTTCAGAGCATCGACCGCGGCCAGCACGAGGCCTGCTATGTCCTGGGACTGGGAAAGGTCGATGAATTCTTCTTCGTTAAGCTTCCACAGGTCATCAAGACCGTCATGCCGTCAATAGGCAACGAGGTCGTGACCCTTGTCAAGGATACAGCCCTTGCACAGACAATCGGCATTGCCGAGCTCTTCCGCTCAGCCCAGAACGCAAGCGCGCGCATCTTCTCGGTCATGCCAATCTTCATCGCAGGTGTCTTCTATTTCATCATGAACGCCATTGT
>CADBOI010000192.1 GCA_902796335.1 uncultured Spirochaetales bacterium | reverse complement strand
GATGGGCAGCATCTCATGCATCTCATATGATCCGTCCTGTTTGAAGACGGGTTTCCATCCCTTTTCTCCGATGATCGCGAAGAACGATCCTGAACCGAAGTTCGCCAGATGATGGTACTGGGCGTTCATCTTGATTGAACCGAGGTTCGAGATGAAACATGTCTTGGAGTAGGGGTTTGCATCCACAAGGTCCTTGGGCAGTTTACCGTGTCTGTCGGAGTTGAGGATGAATTTGACCACCAGCTTGTAGATGAAACGGGGAAGGTTGACCAGAGTCTGCATGATCTTGGTCGTATCGTCGTGGGACTCCTCGTCCTTGCGGATGTGGTAGATCTGCTTGCAGATGGAATTGTGCATCTGGTCCACTGGACTCTCGTCGGAATCCTTGTGGTAGCGCATCATGATCATGCCTTCCTCGGCACCGTCCTTCTTCTGCTTCTTGGCAATCGCTGCCATTGAGATTTCCTTGCGCTCGTAGAAACGGCCGTTTCTGATGAAGTAGTTCATTCTTGGCCTTTCAGCGATTGTCCTTCCCATCGCCGCACAGAAAACATGGAAGAATGTATACTTGAATTCGGGATTCTGGCTGTTTTTCTTCTGGATGTATTCGTTCAGAGCCGACATCTCGACATCGAACTGGCATACGGCCTCGTTTTCGGTTCTGGTTCCCAGAAGACTTGTCATGAAATACTGGATCGGATCAATGTCCTTGACAAGATACGCATCGTATTTCTCGCCTTTCTGTTTCTTCTTTTTCTCTCCCATCCGGGGCTTTCTCCTGTATTTGCAAATATCTGTGGTTTTTATAACACTACATAAAGGACATGGTCAACAAAAAGTAATATCATACTAGTAAACTTTAACTATGTGTGATCAGCCGGAGGCTGTGTTACAATCGTGTGGATTCGGAGGAGACGATGAAACTGATATCGTGGAATGTCAACGGACTCAGGGCCGTTCTGGGCAAAGGTTTTCTCGATTACTTCAAGGCTCAGGATGCCGATGTTTTCTGCCTGCAGGAGATAAAGCTTTCGGAGGGGCAACTGGATCTGGACCTTCCGGGGTATCACTGCTACTACAACTACGCCGAGAAGAAGGGCTACAGCGGAACCGCTGTGTTCTCCAAACAGGAACCCCTTTCAGTGGAGTTCGGCACGGACAACGAAGGCAGGATCTGTACTTTGGAGTTCGAGGATTTCTTTGTGGTAGATGTTTATACTCCGAATTCTCAGGATGGTCTTGCAAGGCTTCCTTTCAGAATGGAGTGGGATGAAAAGTTCAGACAATATGTGAAGTCTCTGGATGCAAGAAAGACCGTTCTGATCTGCGGGGACCTCAACGTGGCCCACAAGGAGATCGATATCAAGAACCCCAAGGCTAATCTCAGGAACGCCGGTTTCACCATCGAGGAGAGGGAGAGCTTCGGAAAGCTTCTGGACTGCGGTTTCTCCGACACGTTCAGGATGTTCTACCCGGATCTTGCCGACGCATACAGCTGGTGGTCATACCGTTTCAAGGCCCGCGAGCGCAACGCAGGGTGGAGAATCGATTACTGGCTTGTCTCCTCGAGGTCGGAAAGCAGGGTGAAGCAGGCCGGAATCGATGCTCAGATCACCGGTTCGGACCATGCTCCTGTGTACATTATTTTTGAATAATTCAGCCTTTGTGGTTGTAATCAAAAAGGACTTGATAGTAAAATTCCAGCATGATTGGTTTTCTGTTCAAGAAGGTTTTCTTTGATATCTGGGACAATCTACTGATGCTTGTCCTCATGAGTCTGGGAATCGTTGTTCCCCTTGGAATTGTTTATCTGGGTTCCCTTCTGCTTGACGTCAATGTAGCGGCGTTCTTTGCCGTAATCGCTTTTGCTCTTCTTCTGTTCAGTTTCTATTCCCTTTACCTGAGTTCGATCACATTCGGATACAGCAGAAACAAGAAGGGCGGCATCCAGGCCGTCAAGAACGCCCTGCGTTTCCATTTCGGACATGCTCTTTTCCATTTCGTCATCCTGGTTGTTCTCTGTCTGATATCTCTATACGGAATACCGTTTTATTTTGCCTTCGGCAATATCTTTGGCATTGTGATGGGCATGATGCTGTTCTGGATGACGGTCATAGTCGTCCTTGCCATGCAGTACTATTATCCGCTTTGCTTCCACATGGAGGCGGACGGTGCTTTCAAGACCTTCAAGAAGTGCTTCATCCTGCTGTTCGACAATATGGGTACAAGCCTGTTTCTGGCGCTTAGGACGGTTGTGGACCTTGTCCTCTCGCTTCTCACGGCAACGATGATTCCGGGAGTTGCAGGAATATCCCTATCAAGGATGGACACCACAAAGCTTCTCATGCTCAAGTATGACTTCCTTGAGGCCAATCCCGACTGTACCAGGAAGGATATCAACTGGGAGGACCTCCTCTATGAGGAGAGGCAGCTTGTGGGTCCGAGATCCTTCAAAGGAATGATTTTCCCGTGGAAGGACTGACAGGAGAATACCTATGGCATACGAGATTGAACTGAAGGCCCATGTGAATGAAAACGATCTGGACAGGGTCACCGGCTCCATTCTCGGTATTCCCGGGGTAAAGGTCCTGGGTTCGACCAGCAAGTTCGATATCTACTGGTCCCAGACCGAGGACGGAGATCCCGTCTTCAGGACACGTCGTGAGATGAATGCGGACGGACCTATGGTCCGTTTCACTGCAAAACCTTCCAAATCCAAGACGGAAAAGGGCACTGAGGAGAATCAGGAGCTTGAATTCTGCGCTCCGGATTCCCAGTGGGACAGGGTCCTTTCCTTCTGCAGCGGCCTGGGACTACAGGTTTGCCGCCTCAAATGGAAGAAGGGGACGGGTTACATGGTCAACATCGATGGTTTTCCCATCCATGCAGAGCTTCTTGACGTGAGGTTCCTCGGATGGTTCCTTGAGATGGAGATCTGTCCTGAAAGCCTTGAGGGCTTTGATTTCGATTCTGCGGATCGCGCTCTGAGGAAGTTGCTTTCAATGGTCGGTATCCCGGAAGAGGATGTGGAGATCAGAGGCTACAACAGGATCCTGAAGTCAATCGGCAAGGACAAGGGCTGACTTGAAGTCAGCCATCAATTTTACTATCATCAAATCATGGATAAAGTCGACATTTTCACCGATGGTGGTTGCTCCGGCAACCCGGGCCCCGGCGGATGGGCATATGTTATGGTCTCGGACGGGAATCTCATGTCCTATTCAAGCGGAGGGGAGGCCCTGACCACCAACAACAAGATGGAGCTCACGGCTGTGATCCGTGCGATCGAGGACACCTCGGTGATGGGCGTGTCGGAGATGAGCATCTCCACAGACAGCCAGTATGTGAAGAACGGAATCACCACGTGGATTTTCAACTGGAAGAAAAACGGCTGGAAGACATCCTCAAAGGATCCCGTGAAGAACAGGGAGCTGTGGGAACAGCTTGATAAGCTCAATGCTGCCAACAAGATACGCTGGATCTGGGTCAAGGGCCATGCAGGAATCAAATACAACGAGATGTGCGATTCCCTGGTGCGAAAGGAGATGGAGAAATTCCAGAAATGAAGGATCAGCAGGAAAAAGTCAGTCTCTGGGAACTGTTCTTCACGTTTGCCAAAGTGGGTGTCATGACGTTCGGCGGTGGCTACGCCATGCTGCCGATCCTTGAAAGGGAGGTCGTGACCAACCACAACTGGACCACATCCGAACAGATGCTGGACTACTATGCCATAGGGCAATGCACTCCGGGAGTCATTGCAGTCAATGTCTCCACATTCATCGGTTTCAAGAAGAGGGGACTTCTGGGTGCGATTGTTGCTACATGCGGTGTTATCTTCCCATCTCTTGTCATAATCACGGCTCAGGCATCGGTTCTGAAGATGTTCCAGGACAACGTCTATGTCAAAAAGGCTTTCGCCGGCATCCGCATCGCCGTCTGTGCTCTGATGATCTCCGCAGTCATAAACCTTGTCAGAAAAGCGGTTTCCAACGTGGCCACGGCTGTTGTCGCAGTCTCGGCGCTTCTCCTTCAGGTATTCCTCGGAGTGTCTCCTGTCATCATCGTAATATGCACCGTGGCATTCGGACTTCTGGTCTATTTTTCCTCTGTGAGGCGCAAAGAGGGGGTCAAAAAGTGATCTTCCTTCAGCTTTTCTGGGAGTTTTTCAAGACTGGTCTATTTGCAGTAGGCGGTGGAATGGCCACAGTGCCTTTCCTGTTTGACATCAGTTCAAGGACAGGATGGTTCACGGCATCGGAGCTTGCGAACATGATTGCGATTTCCGAATCCACTCCGGGTCCCATAGGGGTCAACATGGCCACTTATGTGGGGTTCGAGACCGCAGGTATCCCCGGAGGTCTTGTTGCCACATTCGGGCTTGTGCTTCCTTCCATCATCATAATTGTGATCATCTCATGCCTGCTGTCCAGGTTCTCCGAGAATCCCATTGTGAAGACGGTCTTCAAGTATCTGCGTCCTGCGGTCATAGGACTGCTGCTCTATGCTCTCTGGCAGCTCATTCCTCTTACGTTCCTTGATGCATCAAAGAAGATACTGGTGTTGCCTGTCGTTGCGTTTGCGGCTCTGTTTTTCTGCTGTCAGAAGTGGAAGAAAGTACATCCGATCATCTGGATCGGAGTAGGGGCTGTTTTCGGAATCATTGCTCTGTAGAGGATTTTTCCCCGACAATCAGTTTGTAGACGTTCTGCCAGGAATTCGGTTGTAATGTATAGAGATAGCCTATGGTCTTCTCGTCCCTGTAACCCTGGTCCCACATTATCAGAGCCTGCTCGTAGGCTATCTGCTTCTGGCCGTCCTCGATAAGATAATCGATGTATAGCATCCTTGTGTCCCGGTCATATGGGTTCAGTTCAAGAACGTGCTGGTATGCGATGTATGAATCGGAAGTGGCACCTGCAAGACGAAGATAGTGCGCCTGAGCAGTCTTCAGCTTGATGATGTGCGGGAACTGCTCGAAGCTTTCGCCGCAGATCTGAGCCGCCTCCATGTTCCTGCCGAGGTTCGACAGTACAATGGCCTTGTTGTAATAGAGCCTGTAGTCGTTGGCCTGTTCCAGAGCCCTGTCGTAAACGTCCAGGGCGTCTTCATATCTGGAAAGCTTTATGTATGAGCCTGCAAGGTCGATTGCGGACCTGACGATCTGGTCATGATCCGTACCTGCCGTGGTGCGGCAGGCACAAAGGCACAGACAAAGTGCCAGGATCAGGAGGATTGAAAGGATCTTTGAATCAGCCAAGGACAGTCTCTTCAATTTTCTTGACCTGAGCCCTGTAGAGGTTTGTGATGGTTGCACCGTAGTCTGCAATCAGCTGGATCATGTTTCTCGGGTTGCCCGGAAGGTCGACACCGTTGAGTCTGTCACCTGCATCTCCAAGTCCGGGAAGGATATAAGCGGCATCGTTGAGAACCGGATCCATCCAGAGCGTAAAGACCTCGCATTCGGGGATTGCCCTGACGATCCTCAAGGAACCCTTGAGGGCGGAGATGACGTTGATGAACTTGATGCTCTTGGGCTTGACACCGTTTTCCTTGAGGTAGTTCACGATAGTGATCAGCGATCCGCCTGTTGCGTTCATGGGATCGGCGAAGACCAGGTCCTTTCCGTCCAGTTCCTTGAAATCGAAGAACGACTTGTCCAGGTCAAGGACATAGGCCATGTTGTTCTCTTTCTTGGTCTCATCTCTCTTGATCTTGAAAAGTGCGAACGGAGTGATGCGTCCGTCCGAGCTGTAGTCCTGGATCTCCTTGCTGATGATCATGCTGGGGAGCAGGGCACCGCGGAGCATGACGCACATGACGGCATCCTTTGTCAGGCTGTCTACGTCAGGAATCCTGTGGACGGCATAGTTCCTGCAGGGATTGATGACAGGGGTCTTCGTGATGATGGACCTCTTGTTCTTGATTGCGTAGTCCGTGTAGATGTGTGTGAAAAGCAGCTCGTAGGCTCTCTGGATGTAGTACAGGAACTCTTCATGTCCTGTCTCGGGATCTCTCAGTTTTGCGACAAGGCGGCTGGCTGCGGCATGCTGCTCTTTCGGGGATTCGAAGCAGTAGACATGGATCCTCGGCTCCTCCTCGACAACTT
>CADBOI010000191.1 GCA_902796335.1 uncultured Spirochaetales bacterium | reverse complement strand
GTCCACACTTCCGCTCTTGATGCTCCAGACCAGTGCGATCCAGAAGAGTAGGAACAGAGCTGCGAACACCAAAAGACACCGCATGGCACTTCTGGCCTGATAGGTCGTTTTTCTCATTTCAGCTTGTACAGATAAGTCAGACGGTCTGTGGAGTCGTCTGCGGTAAGCATGAGATGGATGTCGTTGATCATGCTTCCGATCGTATCCTGTATCTGGAAGAAATCAGGAGTCGTGCACCATACGTTTCCATCCTTGACCGCTTTCATCTCGGAGAGTATTTCAGACCTTGCCTTGAAATCATCAAGAGTTTCCGGCTTTCCGCCGAGATTCCAGATGTAGATTATGTAGTCCGCATCCTTTGCCTTGTCATAGAAGGCCTCGATCTCCATCTTGACTGTACCGGTCTTGCCTACTCCGACATCGGAAAGAGGATACTCTCCGCCGGCCAGAGACAGCATCTTGGTCATGTAGTCGTCGGCATTGCGGACATAGAGAACGCCCTTGGAGGTGATGTAGAAGATGGCGGCGGACTTGCCGGTTTTCTCCACCTTGGAAATCTCCTCGACATAGCGATCCTGCGTGTTGAACACCTTTTCGGCATTCTCTTCCTTGTCGAAGATAGCTCCGTAGAGCTTGGCCCACTCGACACGTGCAAGCGGATGGTCTTCCTGGGCGGACTGGTCAAGAACAACATCCACACCCAGGGTAACAAGTTTCTCCTTCACATCCTCGGTGAGCATTGTGGAGAAGAACGAGAACGTAGTTCCCTGTGCCGTTATCTTTTCGAAATCAGGTGCCTTGTAGTCACCGATATACGTCATTTTTCCGCTTTTCAGCGCATCTATGACCTCGTCGATGTACCAGGACTTCACATCGTAGGTGGTAAGCGAGACCGCATCCAGAGCTCCGATGGCGTTGATCAGCGATGTGACGGGAGTGGACGATACCAGGATGTTCTCAACCGGCTGCTTCAGGATGATGGCATCCTCGGGGGCATCGGCAGGAACGCTCATACCCTGCGGGACAATCAGCATCTGGCTGATGTCATCGGGTGTATTGATGACCTTGGCGATCTTGTATCCGCCCTTGTAGTAGTCCACGCTGAAGAATCTTGCGTATTTCAGATCCATCTTGTGGTCGAATACGAGTTTTCCATCGTAGTTTTCCGGCTGAACCACCGCCTCTTTGGTTTCGGCGGTCACAGCAGGAGCTGTTGAATTTGAGTTCGAGTTCTTGGCATTGCAGGAACACAGCAACACTGCCAGCATAAGAACGGCCAGCGACAGAGAAAGAATCCTGTTTTTCATTTCTTCTCTCCTTCAGATAATAGTTTGACAGCTGCCAATAGCACTGGGTCTGTCAAGGTTCATCCGGTGTTTTCCGCACCGGACAACTCCACCAAAGCAGGGCTGGCATTCGGACTTCCCCGTTTCCAGGGTCACCGCTGCGGAACAGCTGCGGATTCTCACCGCATTCCCCGTTTGAGGCATAGACATCACTGCCCATGTCCCCTGCTCGCTATTCGGTTGGAGATTCAGTTGTTTCGAATTGTACTTCTTTTCTGCTAATATATCCACATGTACGAAGTGAATCACGATTTACCGGAAGAAATAGCCGCCGTTTCCGAGTTTGAGAAATACGGACATGCCATCCTTGACCTCTCCATCGAGAAGTTCCTAGCAGATGGATACGAGTTGGGCGACACCGTCGACATCGTTTTCTCCAACGGCTACGAAATGAAGAACATCCCGTTCTTCGACGGCTACTATGTCACAAAAGGAGAGCCACTGCTCAGAGCCTATTCCGGATTCGAATTCCTCGCCGTCTGCATCAGCTACGGCAAGATTCAGGAATCGGCCGGACTGTCATTGGGGGACTCCGTGACAATCAGTCTGAACACAAAAGGCGGGGCGCTGGACACCCAGGTCTCCAATTCCATGAAGTACACCACAAACCGCGAGGACTATGAGTCGGACATCGTGTTCGCTAACTTCAGGGAAGTCACGGCAGGGTCCATCGCGCCGGGCAGGCTATTCCGTTCCTGCTCCCCTGTCAGCAACGAGTTCGGGCGGGCCTCGTTCTCCGACGCCCTCATTGCAGGAGTCGGAATCCGGTCCGTGATCAATCTGGCGGACACCGACGAGGAGATAAGATCCTACATCTTGCAAGAGACCTTCAACAGCCCCTATTACAGAACCCTCTTCGAGGAAGGAAAGGTCATTTCCCTCGGCATGCCGATAGATTTCAGCAGCGAAGCCTTCGCAGTCAGGCTTGCAGGAGGTTTCAAGGAGCTCATCAGACGTGGCCTGGAGACACCGATCCTTGTCCACTGCATAGAAGGCAAGGACAGGGCAGGTTTCGTCTCGGCATTCCTGGAAGCCCTCATGGGTGCCTCCGGGGAGGAGATCATCGCCGACTACATGGTGAGCTACTACAACTACTACGGAATCACACGGAAGGATTCGGAGCGATACAGCATCATCGTCAGGGACAACATCGCCGAGATGCTCACTACAATCGAATACAACACCGGGGACATAAACAAGGGTGCCAGGGTCTACCTCGAGGGAAACGGCATGACGGATGCCGAGGTCGACACCCTTATCAACGCACTTGCGAGGTAATCTGAGAACATGGAAAACAACGTCATTGAAAGCGAATCAAGGCTCACATTCTTCGAGGCAACGAGCATCATAATCGGACATGGAGTGGGAAGCGGCATTCTGGCCGTCCCCTACATCGCATCCAGGACATCGTGGGCCGACATCATCCTGATTGTGGCCGTGGCCTATTTCATCAACCTCCTGATGCATCTGATGATCGCCGAGCTTTCACTGAACAACGGCGGAAAGCAGTTCATCAAGTGCTTCGAGACCGAGCTTTTCAAAGGAAAGCTCAAGAAGTTCTTCACTGCCTTCGCTTTCGCCATGCTGGGTCTGTCCGTTCTCCTGAACGTCAGCGGCTTCATCGCAGGAAGCGCGGCCGTGTTCAACACATGGTTCGGCCTGAACACCAGAGTCTCCATGCTGATTTACTACGTCATTGCGGCAAGCGTCGTCTTCATAGGCATGAAGGCAGTTGGAATCTGCGAGAAGGTCGCGGTATCCGCAATGTCGGTTGTGATTTTCGTGCTCTTCGTTGCAACCCTCAGGTCTCCTCTGAGCAGTCTGCCCTCGACACTTGTTGCCTCTCAGAACCTTCTGGCCCTGTACGGAGCCGTGTCGTTCTCGCTTTCGGCGGTAATGTCCGTTCCCCAGGCGGTCAAGGGCCTCAACGGCGATGTCAGGAAGATCCGCATGTCCATCATTGCCGGAACCGGAGTCAACGTGTTCCTCCTGCTGCTTGTCACATTCATGACACTTGTCGGAGCCGGTTCAGCCATAACCCAGAACGGAGCCCTTGTTGACCTTTCAGCCCATCTCGGAGGCTGGGTCTCAGTGGTAGGCTATCTGTTCACCCTCCTTGCCCTGTCCACATCGCTTTGGGCAAACACGCTGAATCTCAGGGACATCGTCCACGAGCAGACAAAGATCGGCCTGAGGTCAAGCTGGATAATCGCATCGGTTCCGAGCCTGGCCCTGGCGCTGCTGGGAATCCAGAGCTTCGTGGGTTTCACACGCCTTGCGGGAATAATCCAGGTCCTGACCGGAGTCGGAATAATCATGGCCTATAACAGATCCAGAAAAGAAAAGAACCTCGACTCCCCTGTCTGCGGCTTCTTCGGCAAGGTCCCGTTCCAGATCCTGGTTGTCGCCGGATCACTCCTTGCCACCGCCGGCTCGATAATCAAGGTCCTTTGATCAACTGAGTCATATCAAGCAGATCGATCCTCATCGTCAACAGAAAAAGTGCAACACTTGAACTTGGAATTGAGGCCAGAACCGAGCTCTGCTATAATCTGCACAAATAGGAGAAAAAAACATGAACAGAAAAACTACTGTCATCGTCATAGCCTGCATCGCTGTCTTGCTTTGCATCTCAGCAGTAAGCTGCGCAAACACCCAAAATCTTGACACCCAGTATGTCCTCTATGTAGGAACCAACGACAAGGATACAAACCAGCCTGTGTTCACTCCAAACGAGGCTATGGAAAAGGCAAAAGGCATCCTGATCAACCGCTTCGGCGGATATACCATCCAGGAAGCCCAGGGAGGTTGGATCGATGACAACGGTACCATCTATCAGGAGTTCACTGTCGTAATCCACCTGAGCGACACAACCGCCGACGAGGTTCATGCCGTATGTGACGAATTCATCAGAGAGTTCAACCAGAGCACAATCCTTGTTCAGGAAAACAGAACAAAAACCGAATACTATTCCGGAAACAACTGATTGCCCCGATACTTTGAAGTTGTGAGATGTTCTTC
>CADBOI010000190.1 GCA_902796335.1 uncultured Spirochaetales bacterium | reverse complement strand
TCAAGCGCTCTCACGCCGATGGTACTGCAGCAATGCGGGAGAGTAGGTAGCCGCCAGGTCTTTTTTTTGTCCTTCCGCATGCATGCGTCGGTCCCCCTGCGTTGATGCGCTCGGGCCGTCAGCCGAAAATGCAGAAAAATGACTTTCAAGCTGATAAATCAGCCGATAACCACGATTTTTGAGAAATCAGCTGACAGGCAGTACAGATTTCAGAAAATGTACTGCCTTATACATTAAGAGACAACAAAAAAAGCGGAGCAAGACGGCTCCGCTTTTGGTTTTTTATGAGATGTAATGTCAGTCTTCGGCACCGAGAGCTTCGAGGCCCTTGACGTTTGTCATCTTCTTGGCCTTGATGTTCTTTACACAGAAGGTGAAGACGACGCAGCTGGCAAGTGTGAGGATTGTGGCGTACTTGGGCAGGACACTCCAGGCTCCGCTTGCTCTGAGGATCAGACCGAGAAGGACAGGAGTGACTGTCTGGGCTGCCATGCTGGATGCATAGTAGTAGCCGGTGAATTTTCCGATTTTCTTGGAGGAGCAGAGCTCGACTACCATCGGGAACGAGCAGTTGTGGACAAGAGCCATTCCGTAGCCTTTGATGATCCAGACGACAAGGAGAAGTTTCGGGAATGCGCGCAGGCCTGAATCTAGGACTGTGGCACTCTGCTTGATGAAGCACATCAGGACAAGGCCGATGAAGGTCATTATGAGACCGATTGAGATTGTCCACTTTCTTCCGATCTTGTCTGCTATGAAACCGGCTGTTCCGAATCCTATGACGGATGCAAGACCGCCGACAATGACCATCATGGATGTGTTGCTGGTGGCGGCACCCATGGCGTAGAAGACGTAGTTGTTCAGGTATGTGCCCAATGCGTTGTCGGACATGAACCACAGGAACTCGGCGCCGAGGATGGCGAAGAGCATGATTCTGTTGGCTTTGGACATCGGTTTGTCGTCGTCAACGGGATCTGCGATTGCAGCCATGCGCTCGCCTTCCTCGAGCTCGTCCTTGATCTCTGCCTCGATCTTGTTCTCCTTGATGGTGAAGAAGAGGACGAGGGCGGAGATGACCATGAGGATGGAGGCGATGACGAACGGCAGCTCGATTGTCATGAGGCTGCGGCTTCCGGCGGGGGTTGTCAGGTACTTGGAGAGGACGAAGACCATTCCGAGGACTGTGGCGAATGCTCCGCCGAGATAACCCATGATGTTGATGATTCCGTTTGCCTTGGCTCTGAGCGGCTTGGGTGTGATGTCCGGCATGAGGGCGACGGCAGGGTTTCTGTACATCATCATGAACAGGAGCACGATGGCCATCATTGCGATCATGGCTCCAATCTTATTGATATGGAAGAAAAGAGGGATGAATGGGAATGCCACGGCTGATACGAAGGTTCCAATCAGGATATAGGGCATTCTCTTTCCTATCTTTGTATGTGTTTTATCCGAAAGGCTTCCGAATATCGGGAGGAGAATAAGGGCGGCCAGGTTGTCGCAGGCCATGATGATTCCGACCAGCCACTGGACCTCGAGCTCGTCTGCGGTGCCGAGCTTTGTCTTTATGATTTCGGTGAGCAGCGTGGGGCACCATGAATCATAGACCTGCCATAGCAGCAGGATCCCGAAGAACGCAAATCCGATGAGGAAGGTTCTCTTCTTGTTGAGTTTCAGCATTTTCTAATTTCTCCTATTGGGGAATGTTCTGAAAACAGTTCCTAAAGAACAATTTTACAACACGGAAGGGGCTTTCCTCAATCAAATTGTTGGTAAAGGCAAGTTCGATTGAAGTTGCTTAAAAGGCGGTTCTTGATTAAAATTTCAGCTAAGATGATCCAGTTCTACAAACCCACTTTGAAACGGCGGGACATGGACAGTGTCCTGCAGACCATGGTCAATGAGAAAATAGGTCCGGGAGAGAGGGCCAAGGCCTTTGTGCAGAGCTTCTGCGAGACGGTAGGAGTTTCCTCTGGCATTGCCTTCAGGTCATATCCGGACTGTCTATTCTATGCTCTTACGGCCATGGGCGTGACCAGTGGCACCAAAGTGGCTGTCTCTCCGCTTTCTCCTGACATCTACAGGACTGTTTTTGACAGGATCGGGGCAGAGATGGTGTTTGTTGATATCGATAAGCAGAACGGATGCCCTGACGAGGCTCTGGTAGCGCAGAGCGGGGCTGAGGTGCTTCTGCTGTATGAACCGTTCGGAACGCTTCCTGTAAGATACAACGAGAAGACCACGTTCGTAGAAAGCTGCGATTACGGTGAGGTCAAGGTCATTGAGGACATTTCCGAGAGCATAGGATCCAAGGTAGGTGAGGAGTTTTCCGCAGGGAAAATCGGTCAGATTGTCGTCTGTGCAATGGAAGAGGACAGCGTTGTCAGCGCAGGCGGCGGTGCTGTGATGGCCATGACCAGGGAGTATTCCGGGTCTCTGCACGGAAAGAGGCCTTCCAGATATCTCACCATGCCGGATATGAACGCTGCGCTGGGTATGGTACAGCTTTCGAATCTGGGGGAGAACTGCGCCAGGAGACTGGAGATCCTCAAGGTCTATCAGCAGAGTCTTGCAAAGACCAGGCACAGGCAGTTCGGTCTGGGACTGGTGGAGTTCTCATCCAATGCGGCATCGTTTGCCGTGATGCTGGACTCAAGGCCTGATGAGACCATGAAGTTCGCCAATGCGAAGAAGGTTCCTGTGAAAATGGCGTTTGCCGACTGCCTTTTCAAGGAAGTGGAGGGCGATCCTTTCGAGATAGCTCCGGTGGCTGCCTCGTTCTTCTACAGGACCGTGGAGTTTCCCCTTTATCTTTTCCTGAAACCGGATGAGATCGACCTTGTTTCCAAGGTTGTCGCACATCTGCCCTGATTGTGGAGGTCGTTATGGCGGAAAGACATATTTCCAAAGTCGTGGTTCTGGCCAATTCCTCCAAGCATGATGTGGGGCGCGTTGCCGCACGCATCACGGCATGTCTGACGGAGATGGGGATAGATAGCAAGGTCATAATGCTCTCGTCTTCTCTGGAAGACCTTTCAATCGATGTTCCTGCATGTGATCTGGCAATCTCACTGGGTGGAGATGGAACGGTTTTGGCCTGTGCGGTGATGCTCAGGGGTCGGGGAGTACCTATTCTTGCCGTGAACATGGGGACGTTCGGTTACATCGCTGAGACTTCCGTAGACGAGATTGAGAAGGTGCTCGGCGAGTACATGGACGGCAAAACCGGTGTACTGTCGCGCATGATGCTGGATGTCAGTGTGAGCAGGAAGGGGAAGGAAGTCTTCAGTACCTGCTCTCTGAATGATGTGACCGTTTCGGCTGTTTCGCATGCCAGAATGGCAAAGCTGGATCTTTTTGTGGACGGCATCCTTGCTGCGAATCTCAGGGCCGACGGCATGATCATGGCAACTCCCACAGGATCCACGGCATACAGCCTTTCGGCAGGAGGGCCTATAATCGATGCCTCTCTGGAAGCCATAATCATCAATCCAATCTGCCCGTTCACCATGAGCGTCAGGCCGCTTGTGGTCAACAGGGACTCGGAGATAAAGTTGCTGATTCCCAGGCAGAATACCGAAATGTCTCTTACATGTGACGGTCATCAGATGTTCAACCTCCTTGAGGGCGATGAGATTTCCGTCCGTCAGGGCAAAGACAGGGCATTGTTTGTTGAAAATCCCAGAAGAAGGTTCATAGAGGTTCTCAGAGACAAGCTGGCATGGGCCGGAGGTTTCAATGCTTGAGCATCTGGAGATCCGCAATTTCGCACTGATAGAGAATCTCAGCGTTGATTTTTCCGACGGTTTCAATGTGATCACAGGTGAGACCGGATCCGGAAAGTCCATCATCCTCGGTGCGCTGGGTCTTCTGATGGGTGAGAAGGCGGACACCGGTGCCGTACGTGCCGGAACCGATGAGATTGTGATAAACGCAGTGATCTCCATTCCCGAAGGCCACGAGATCCTTCCATGGCTGGCCGAACGCGGAGTTGAGCCTGAGGACGGCGCCGTCTATGTCAGACGCACAGTGAAGGCCAACGGCGGAAGGTCGCTGATCCATGTTCAGAACCAGGTCTTTTCAAGGCAGGACCTGTGCACCATGGCCGAGAGCCTGATAGACATGCATGGCCAGAGCGAGCACCAGAGCCTTCTTTCCGTAGACAGGCAGAGAAGGATCCTGGATTCATATGCACAGAACGCAGCCCTCCTTTCCGAGTGCGAGGATGCATACAGGAAGCTCGGTTCCCTACAGAAGAAAAAGGATGAGCTTCTGAGGAGTCTGGAAGAGGGCAGGAGGCAGGCGGACTATCTGCAGTTCGCCCTGGATGAGATAGACGGCGCAAAGGTCAGAATAGGAGAGGACGAAGAGCTCAAGGAGCGGATCCATGTCCTGGGACAGTTCGAGTCCATATATGAGAACATCTCCAACTGCACGGACAGGCTAAAGGATGCCAGAGCGGGCATCTATGACGCCATTTCCTCCGTTGCAAAGGCTGCAAAGGCCGATTCAAAGCTTCAGGACTATACCGCAAGGCTTGAAAGCGCAAGGATAGAGACCGAGGACATAAGCGAGGCGCTGAAGGAATACCTGAGGTCGATCGAGTACTCCGAGGATGCCGTGAACAGCATGCAGGACCGTCTTTCGCAGCTTCAGAAGCTCAAGAGAAAGTACGGACCTGAGCTTGAGGATGTCCTTGCGTTTGCAGGGAAAGCCAGGGAGACTCTGGATGTCACGGAGAACTTCCAGGTTCATCTGGACGAGTGTGAGAAGGCCCTGAAACAGGCTGAGAAGAACTATGACCTCTGCTGCGAAAAGCTCAGCAGGTCCAGAAAGAGCGGAGCCTCGTCGCTTCAGAAGAGCATAGGTGAGGTCCTGAGGACTCTGGGCATGCCCAATGCCGAATTCAGCATCAGCATAACGGAAGGAAAACCCGGTGTGCACGGAAGGGACCAGATCGAGTTTTTGATCAGCGCAAACCCGGGTGAGCCCCAGAAGGCCCTGAGGGACATCGCATCCGGTGGAGAGCTCAGCCGTGTGATGCTTTCCCTGAAGACCGTGCTGTCCAAAGAGGATGAGATCCAGACTCAGGTGTTCGACGAGATAGACTCCGGAATAGGCGGATCCGTGGCCATAAGCCTTGCGAAATGCATCAAGGATCTCTCGCTGACAAAACAGGTTATCGCAATCACACATCTTGCGAGCATAGCCAGCATGGCTGATGTCCAAATGGTTGTCACCAAGAGCGTTGAGAACGGACGCACGTTCACACGCCTGAAACAGGTGGACGGAGACGACAGGGTCCACGAGATTGCAAGGATGCTCAGCGGTGACGAGTCTGAGGTCTCGCTCGAGCATGCAAGGATGATGCTCGGCAACAGATAGTATCAGAACATCTCAGAAGGGCATCAGGTTGAGGCTCTTTGCAATCCTGACCTTCAGAACCGGATCCGAAATGTTTTCCTTCATGTTCCACACGGCGTCCTGAAGTAGCGTCAGCTTGGGCTCGAAACCGTCAAGTCTGACAGCATCCAGAAGATCCAGTGCGTCCTCAAGGGGCCTGAGGTCCGTTTCGTCAATCAGAAGCTGTTTTCCGTACTGGTCGAACCTTCTGTCCAGCGCCTCCAGGATGTCCTCGATATCCGTGGTGCGGCCTTTGAGTTTGACAAAGACGGAAATCCTGTTGAAGGTTTCTATACGCTTCTTCATGTCCATGTCGGGCTGGTCAAGGATGAGTGATTTCATTGCCTTGATGCAGGTTCCGATGTTCTCGGTGAAGATTGTCTCCTTGAAGAGGTTTCTGTTGTTGGCGACAAGTGGAAGATAGTTTCCGATGTTCTTCGCCAGGGTGTCTATCATAGCCTCGGGGAATCCTGCAGAAAGTCTGGCCTCGACCCAGGAGATGTAGGACTTCAGGGATTTCTCAGACGATGTGAGCACATTCAGGCGGATGGATTCTCCGCTGTCCATGTCGGTGAGCAGGAATCCCATGGCACCCTTTGCGAACTGGATGGGGGAGTATGTGATCCTGTTTGTCTGAAGCGTCCTTGTGTTGCACAGTGTGATCATGTTCTCAGAATGGCTGACCATGTGCATGAAACCCCAGTCGTCAGTGTAGTCGCTGGGATCGGCAATTAGTCGGTTGGCTGCAAAATATGAGCAAGCAAGGAAATAGTTCTTTCTGTGCGGCATGTCGCACAAGGCGATCTCCGCACCGGTTCCCTGTTCCTCCTCATTGCTCTTGGCTTCCTTGAGGTCTTCGAGAAGCTGGGCACAGAGGTCTGTCTTGGAGAATCTGTTCAGAAGCTGGGCGGCATACATGCCGTAGGCTATGTTCTGCCTGGGCTCTATGCCGGAGATGTCGTTGAAAAACCAACCGCAGCTGGTGTAGGAGAACATTATGTTCCTGAAGGCTTCGAGCAACGTGGCAAGTGCCACCTTGTCCTGCTCTTCCTTGATTCCTAATCCATCGATGAATTCGGAAACGTTCTTTTCATGGGAGACCACAACCTTGTAGTCCAGTGTGATCTTCTGGTAGTCGGCGTCTTTCCCAAGTATCCGTTTCGTTTCCTTGTCGATGATGATCCTTGCACTGGTCTCCAGATTGTTGAATGCCTTTCTGAGGGGACCGCGCCATTTCTGGTTCCATGAGTCCGGGCCGCCTGTATGGCAGCCGCAGTTTCTGAACCATCTTCCGACTCCGTGCATACAGGACCAGGATGTTCCGAGTCCTTCGTCTCCGGGAGAGAGTGTGGCGACTTCTGTGGCAGGATGTTTTTCAAGGAAGGAGCCGAAATTGTCCAGCTCGAACTCCTCGCTTTCGTCTATCTT
>CADBOI010000189.1 GCA_902796335.1 uncultured Spirochaetales bacterium | reverse complement strand
TGAACGACGAGGTCATCACGGCTCCGCTCGATTCCGAGACGATCCTTCCCGGTATCACCCGCGACTCCGTCATCCAGCTTCTCAAGCACTGGGGAGTCAAGGTCTCCGAGCGCAAGCTCTCCATCGACGAGATCATGCAGGGCAGCCGCGACGGTTCCCTGAAGGAGATCTTCGCATCCGGTACCGCAGCGGTCATTTCCCCGATCGGAACCCTCTGCGTCAAGGGCGAGGACTTCAAGGTCGGCGACGGAAAGGTCGGTCCGATCGCACAGAAGCTGTATGACAACCTGTATGGAATGCAGACCGGAAAGGTCGAGGACTATATGGGCTGGGTATACAAACTGGGTCTTAAGGCATGAAAAGAGTCACGCTGTTCTGCGGACATTATGGGAGCGGCAAGACCAACATCGCCGTGAACTACGCCCTGAAGCTAAAGGCAGATGGGCTGGATGTGGCGCTTGCGGATCTTGATATCGTCAACCCGTATTTCCGTTCCAAGGACAGCACGGCCGAGCTCGAGAAGGCCGGGGTCAGGGTTATAGCGCTTCCGTTCGCAAACAGCAGTGTGGACCTTCCGGCACTCCCAAGCCAGGCTTATTCGCTTGTTCAGAACCGCTCGGTATATGCGGTTCTGGACATAGGCGGTGACGACCGCGGAGCCTATGCTCTGGGAAGGTTCGTCCCGTACATCCTGGAGGAGAACGACTACGAGATGGTCTACGTGGTCAACTTCTTCAGGCCGCTCACACAGACGGTCGATCAGGCTATCGAGGTGATGGGGGAGATTGAGTCTGCATGCGGACTGAAGTTCTCTGCAGTCATCAACAACTCCAATCTCGGAGCCGAATCCACCGCCGAAACCGTGAGGTCTACTTCTGAGAAAGCCGAAGAGCTTTGCAGGAGGACAGGACTTCCGCTTTTCGCCACAACGGCAGAGGCGGGAATAGCAGAGGACGGCATGATGCCGCTCAAGCTGCAGAAGAGGCCGTTCGAGGCCTGAGCTTTGAATTGAATATGGAGATTTTGCCATGGCAAAAGTGACATTCAACGAGGATATCTGCAAAGGCTGCGGATTGTGTGTGGACGCATGTCCCAAGCACATCCTTGCCCTGGACAGAAACAAGATCAACAGAAAGGGCCACAACCCTGCTGTCATGACCGACCAGTCGAAGTGCATCGCTTGCGCATTCTGCGCGACTATGTGCCCGGACTGCGTGATAACCGTGGAGAAGTGAGATGTCTGAGAAAGTACTGATGAAAGGTAATGAGGCCATTGCAGAGGCTGCTCTGAGATCCGGTTGCCGTCACTATTTCGGCTATCCCATCACTCCGCAGACGGAGCTTACGGCATACATGGCAAAGCGTCTTCCCAAGATGGAGGGCGGTGTCTTCCTTCAGGCGGAAAGCGAGATTTCCGCAATCAACATGGTCTATGGAGTTGCCGGAACCGGAAAGAGGGTCATGACCAGCTCGTCCTCGCCCGGAATCTCCCTGAAGCAGGAGGGAATCTCCTACATCGCGGGCTCGGATCTTCCGGCAGTCATCGTCAACGTCCAGAGAGGCGGTCCGGGTCTTGGAGGAATCCAGCCCTCGCAGTCTGACTATTTCCAGGCCACAAAGGGTGGCGGACATGGTGACTACCACCTTATCGTCCTTGCTCCCAGCTCGGTTCAGGAGATGGCCGATCTGACCAGTCTTGCCTTCGATCTTGCGGACAAGTACCGCTGTCCGGCCATGGTTCTGGCCGACGGCACCATGGGTCAGATGATGGAGCCGGTTGAGCTTCCAGAGCCCACACAGTGCACCGTTGAGAAGCCTTGGGCCGTCACCGGAACACAGATGAAGAGGGAGCACAACATCATCAACTCGCTCTATCTGTCACCGGAGGTCCTTGAGAAGACCAACTTCGAGCGCTATCAGAGATACGAGAAAATCCAGGCCGAAGAGGTCAGGTATGAAAGCTACATGATGGACGATGCCGAGTACTGCATCGTGGCATTCGGCATTGCGGCCCGTGTCGCGAAGAACGCCATCACGGCACTCAGAGCCAAGGGCATGAAGGTCGGTCTCATCAGACCTGTCACACTCTGGCCGTTCCCGACAAAGGCAATCAGGGAAGCTGCGGACAAGGTCAAGGGCTTTGTCAGCGTCGAGCTTTCTATGGGTCAGATGATAGAGGACGTCAGGCTTGCCGAAGAGTGCCTGCGTCCGGTTGTCCTGTGCAACAGGGCAGGCGGAATGATTCCTAACGTTGATCAGGTGATCTCCGTCACCGAGCAGCTCAAGAACCAGGTCGAGGGAGGAAGAGCATAATGAGTACAGTTTTCCAGAAACCCAAGAGCCTTACATCTAAGGAACTCCATTACTGCCCGGGATGCCCGCACGGAATCATCCACAGACTGGTGGCCGAAGCGATCGACAATCTCGGAATCGAAGGACGCACAATCGGTGTCGCACCGGTAGGATGCTCCGTCATGGCATATGACTACTTCACATGCGACATGGTCGAGGCCGCTCACGGAAGAGCCCCCGCAGTCGCAACGGGACTCAAGAGATCCCTCCCCGAAGACATCATCTTTACATATCAGGGAGACGGAGACCTTGCCTCCATCGGAATGGCCGAGACCGTCCACGCCGCAACCCGCAACGAGAACATCACGGTCATCTTCGTCAACAACGCCATCTACGGAATGACAGGTGGCCAGATGGCTCCGACATCCCTTCCCGGACAGGTCACACAGACCTCGCCGTACGGTCGTGACGTCAAGACACAGGGCTATCCCATCAAGGTCTGCGAGCTGCTTTCCGCCCTTGACGCACCGTACTACATCGAGCGCGTTGCAGTGAACAACGTCAAGAACGTCCTCAAGGCAAAGAAGGCCATCGAGAAGGCTTTCCGCAACCAGATCGAGGGCAAGGGATTCTCACTCATCGAAGTTGTCTCCGCATGTCCGACGAACTGGGGTCTCACTCCTCAGAAAGCCCTACAGTGGGTCGAGGATAAGATGATTCCGTACTATCCGCTGGGCGTCTACAAGGACAGAAGCGCAGAGGATGACGCGTCAAAGGAGGCCAACTGATGACTACCCAGATTCTTATCGCAGGCTTCGGAGGACAGGGAATCCTCTTTTCGGGAAAACTTCTGGCATACAAGGCACTGGCCGAGAACAAGGAGCTTTCATGGCTTCCTTCATACGGTCCGGAGATGAGGGGAGGCACGGCATCGTGCTCCGTCACAATCAGTGACGAGCCTGTCGGATCTCCGATCATCGACCATCCGGATGTGCTGATTGTCATGAACCTCCCGTCGCTGGACAAGTACGAGAGCACCGTCAAGCCCGGCGGAATGATCTTTGTGGATTCTACCCTTATTGAAAGGAAGGTCAAAAGGACGGATGTCCAGGCCTTCTACATTCCTTCCACCAAGATTGCCCAGGACATGGGAGCTGCCAACCTTGCCAACATCGTCCTGCTTGGCAAAGTCATGAAGGATTGCCCGTCCGTCTCGAGAAGCCATCTTGAGGAAGCCCTTAAGAAGGTCGTCTCCGCAAAGCATCCCGAGATGTACGACATGAACCTCAAGGCAATCGATGCCGGCTACTCGTATAATTGACTGCCACTGCCACGTCTATCCCCAGGTCATTGCCGCAAAGGCTGTGAAGGGGGTGTCTGACTTCTACGACGGGGTCAGAAGCTACGGCGATGGCCTGGCATCATCTGTTCTGGAGCAGTGGAGGGACAAGAATGTCGGTCATGCCGTCATCTTCTCCGTCGCCACGCGACTGGAACAGGTGGATTCAATAAACTCGTTCATTGCAAGGACCGTCTCCGAAGGGGACGGTTTCTTTACAGGCCTCGGCACTGTCCATCAGGATGTCCCGGACATGGGCCTCGTCGTGGACAGGGTCATCGGCCTTAGCCTGAAGGGGATAAAGACCCATCCGGATACCCAGAGGTGTGCGATAGACGATCCCCGCCTTTTCCCTTTATATGACGCGTGCGCGGGAAGGATTCCGGTTCTGATCCACACGGGGGACAAGAGGTACGACTTCTCGAATCCTGACAGGATGGAACGCGTCCTGAAGATGTTCCCCGGGACAACCTTCATCGGAGCCCATTTCGGCGGCTGGTCCGTCTGGGATGAGGCTACAAGGACTCTCCACGGATATGACAATTTCTTTGTGGATACCTCGTCCACGTTCAATTGGGTGGAAGCCTCCAAGGTCAAAGGCTATATCAGGACATACGGATCGGAGAAGGTGATGTTCGGCTCCGATTTCCCCATGTGGGATGTGAAACCGGAGCTGGATTCCATGCTTTCGCTGGGTCTGACGGATTCCGAGTACGAGAACATCTTCCATCTGACGGCCGAAAGGGTGTTCGGAATCTGATTTCAGGGCCGAATGCCGGTGCTGATGTGGTTGAATCCGGCTTAATCCGAGATGATCCGGCTGGTTTACTACTATTGGCATCATAAAAATAAGAAAAAGTAGATTTCCTCTACTTTTTTCTTCTGAGAACCAGAAAAAGTAGAGATGACAGAAAAATGTTTCTATGCACAGTAACTTTTTTCGGAAAAACTATTGACTTTTGTTTCTGTTTATAGAAACATAAGGGTCAAGTGAGGTAACAAAAATGAAAAAAACAGTCGTCATGCTTTTAGTTCTGCTTTTTGCAGTGTCCTTCGCCTTCAGCGGCGCAAGCTCTGAAGCTCCCACAACCGAAAAGAAGACCTTCACGGTCGGAATCTGTAACTTCGTGGATGATGCATCGCTCAACCAGATCTGCGAGAACATCCAGAATCAGCTTGCTTCGATCGCAGAGAAGAGAGGCGTCGAGATCAAGATCAAGTATGACAACTGCAACGCCGATGCAAATGTCATGAGCCAGATCATCGCCAACTTCATCGCAGACAAGGTGGATGTGATGGTCGGTATCGCAACACCTGTTGCAATGCAGATGCAGGCCGCTACCGAAGACAACAAGATTCCAGTTGTGTTCGCAGCAGTTTCAGATCCGCTTTCAACCGGAATCGTAGCCTCATTGGATGCTCCCGGCGCAAATATTACAGGAACATCCGACTTCCTGGATACCAATGCTGTCATGAACCTTGTCTTCGCACTCAATCCGCAAGTTAAGAAGGTCGGTCTTCTGTATGACGCAGGTCAGGATGCATCAACAACAGCAATCAAGACTGCAAAGGATTACCTGAAGGGTAAGGGAGTCACGATTGTTGAGAGAATGGGAACAACGGTCGACGAGGTCGTGCTCGCAGCCAACGCTCTGATCGCTGACAAGGTGGATGCAGTGTTCACACCGTCCGATAACACGATCATGACTGCAGAGCTTTCAATCTACGAGGCATTCGCAGCAGCAAAGATTCCGCACTACGCAGGAGCCGATTCATTCGCACTCAACGGAGCATTCCTTGGATACGGCGTTGACTACGCAAATCTCGGAAGAGTCACAGGTGACATGGTTGCCGAGATCCTTCTGGACGGTGGCAAGCCGGCAACAATGCCTGTCAGGACATTCGACAACGGAACAGCAACGGTCAATATTGAGACAGCCGCAGCAATGGGTTATAATTTCGACACATTGGCAGCAACGTTCGGACCGTTCTGCACCAAGGTGGTTTCAATCAAGACCGCTGAAAGCTTCTGATTCCAGGGGAAACAATGTTCACCACGATATTCGCTCTGGGCGCTACGGCGCTGGAGCTCGGGCTGATAAGCTCGCTTACTGTACTGGCACTATTTCTGAGCTATTCGATGCTCAACGTATGTGACCTTTCAACTGACGGCTGCTTC
>CADBOI010000188.1 GCA_902796335.1 uncultured Spirochaetales bacterium | reverse complement strand
GAGTGTCACCCCTGTTGAGGATACCTATGGTGAAGGAATCGATGAGAACGACGATTTCGAAAGCTTCGGCGGCGTAGAGGAAGATCCGGGGTCGGACCTCCGCGGGATGGACATCATGGATATGGATTTCGATTCCTTCAAAGAAGGCAAGGAAACCGGCCGCTGGACAAAGGACGGACAGCATTCCGGAAAATGGGAAACCTTCGGCGAAGAGGAAACCGTGGACTTCGAGGACGATAAGTCCTGACACTTCCAGACACTGCACTCCAAACCCTTGACGATAACTAAACTCCTTAGTAACTTTCATTTACCGGAAGGAAAATTATGAGCAAACCAAAAGAAGAAAAAGAAAAGAAGCAGCCCGAGCAGGAGATCCGTGAGGAAGTCCTGAACGAAGCAGAGAATGAAATCAAGGAGCCTGCAGAGGAGCAGGTCGAAGAGGTCTCACAGGAAGAGATCCTTCAGGCAAAGGTCGAAGAGCTTGAGAAGGCCAACGCCGAGCTCAAGGACCAGATGCTCAGACGTCAGGCGGAGCTTGAGAATTATAAAAAGCGTCTCATCAGAGACAAGGAAGAAGCCATCCAGTTCTCGAACGAGAATCTGATCAAGGATCTTCTCGGATTCCTGGACAATATGGACAGGGCACTGGCAGCGGCAAAGAACGGCGGAGACCTCAACGGTCTTGTCGAGGGCTTTGAGATGACACGTGACCAGCTTCTTTCCACATTGGACCGCAACTGGGGTCTAAAGGCCATTGAGTCCGTGGGCAAGGAGTTCGATCCCAGCCTGCACGAGGCATGTATGATGGCTGTGGACGAGAGCCTTGACAAGGAAACCGTCCTGGACGAGTTCCAGAAAGGCTATACCCTGCATGAAAGGGTGATCCGCCCGGCCAAGGTCAAAATCGGCAAGCCCGAATGATTACTTCGGAATCTTTGCATTGACGCATTTTTATGAAGAAATACTGAACAGAAATTTGACGATTTCCAATGCCGTGAGTAAATTTGGGGCAAAGGAAATCTTTAGAAGATAAATTAGGAGAAACATATATGGGAAAGATTATTGGAATTGATCTTGGAACAACAAACAGCTGCGTTGCAGTCATGGAAGGTTCAGAGCCTGTTGTCATGGCCAACTCAGAGGGACAGAGAACAACCCCGTCCGTCGTTGGATTCACAGCAAAGGGCGACCGTCTTGTCGGACAGCCTGCAAAGAACCAGATCGTCACAAACGCAGAGAACACAGTCTATTCTATCAAGCGCTTCATGGGACACAAGTACAACGAAGTTCCCAACGAGCTCTCAATGATCCCGTACAAGGTGGTTTCAGGAAGCAACGGAGCAGTCAGAATCGCAATCCGCGGAACGGAGTACAGCCCGGAGGAGATTTCTGCAAACATCCTGCAGAAGATGAAGAAGACAGCCGAGGATTACCTCGGAGAGCCCGTCACGGAAGCGGTCATCACCGTTCCTGCATACTTCAACGATGCACAGAGACAGGCCACAAAGGATGCCGGAAAGATCGCAGGACTTGAGGTCAAGAGAATTGTCAACGAGCCTACTGCGGCAGCTTTGGCATACGGATTCGGCAAGGACTCCTCAAAGGACGAGAAGATTGCCGTCTACGACCTTGGTGGCGGTACATTCGATATTTCAATCCTCGAGCTCGGAGACGGAGTCTTCGAGGTCAAGTCAACAAACGGTGACACACACCTCGGAGGAGACAACTTCGACCAGAGAATCATCGAGTGGATGGTTTCCAACTTCAAGAAGGAGACCGGAATCGACCTCTCAACGGACAAGATGGCTCTTCAGAGACTGAAGGAAGCAGCAGAGAAGGCAAAGATCGAGCTTTCCAACTCGACATCTACCGACATCAACCTGCCGTTCATCTCCGCTGATGCAACAGGCCCGAAGCACCTGCAGATGACTCTTACAAGAGCAGCATTCGAGCAGCTGATCGACGACCTCATCGAGAGGACAAAGATCCCCTGTCAGAACGCACTCAGGGATGCTGGACTCAGCGCATCGGATATCGACGAGGTCATCCTTGTAGGAGGATCCACACGTGTTCCCAAGGTTCAGGAGACCGTCAAGGCACTGTTCGGCAAGGAGCCGCACAAGGGAGTCAACCCGGATGAGGTCGTTGCAATGGGTGCCGCAATCCAGGGCGGAATCCTCGGCGGATCAGTCAAG